>JAHDGC010000465.1 GCA_020627865.1 Saprospiraceae bacterium
CACGTTTTTTAGTAGGGCATTCTTCATTTGATTATGGAGAGTGCTTTTTTTATGCCAATAACACAATTTTCGTATTGGTGATGTATTCTCGGGTAACAAAAAGTAGTATTCCGGAACTAAGGGGTGTGGAAAAGCACAACAAAACTGCTAACTTCTTCTCCATAGCACTATTTAATGTCAGCCTTGATTCATACAAACACTTTACTGTCAGACCGTGTAACTATTTTTTTCTCGACTAACATGTCACACTATCAAGACATTTGCACTAACCGCAAGAATATAAACTACAAATACATGTCATTTTTGAGTAATATATTATTATCTTTACAAAAAAATAACACACCCAATTTTATGGATTTACTTATCAAATAATTTTATGGATAGTTTTCTATTCTAGCCTCGTGCATTATAGTAATGCAATACTCGCTTCGACCAAAAACTGTCATTTAGGAAATAAGCAAAATTCAAAGGATGCCCAGTATATTTTAGTAAACTCTATTTGAGAGCAGGAGTTTACTGTAAGTAGAAATGTAAGCAGACAAAATAGTATCAAGACTCAATAAGAATACGGGGAAGAGTCACTCATTGCAAAGTTGGGGGGGAGCTACAGAAGTGGCTCCCATTCTCTCCTGTAATATGCCACCTACCAGCCCATAGTTTTCAATATCAATCATCCATTTCTTCCGTTTCCTCATTCCGGAAAGAATCCGGTACGATATGATCTTTCACAAAAGCACACCATTTACATTTTTTTTCTCCACAGCCTTCCTGAAACTCTTGTCGCATAATTGCCCCATAACTTTCTCGGAGCATCGTTTTGAAACCGGCAACTTCGTCCGGTGTAAACATATAATCTTTCTCGATTATTTTTCCCAGTTTATCTTGATCTACAAAAGCAATTTTTCCAATCTTTACGATTTTCGTGTGCGCCTTGTGGGATTCGTAAAGTATTTTATAAAAAACGAGCTGCCGCCAGTAGCTTCCTCCAATCGGATTAGCTTCTGTTGGTCGCCTTAACTTATCTTTGGCGTGCACACCCGTTTTATAGTCAACAATATGTACGCTGGAGCTGTCTATGTGCGCTACTTTATCAATGGCTCCTTTTATCGGGATTTTCTCGAAGGCAACATTTTTGACATCTAATTCAATATCTACTTTTTTGTGCCATTTTGAAATATAATGATTGTAGTATTTTGTCAAATTTTCTTGACCGATAGCTTTCCTTCTTTCGTATTCTTTAACTGTAAATTTTCCGCGTCCCCTTTTCATTTCTTCCCCAAAAAAGCGAAGGAATTTTTTTAGGTCAGGGAATCGCTGCGACTCATCCAACAGCATCTTATCAAAAAGTCTTTTCAATGCAAAATGGATAGCTGTTCCATAGGCGGCCGCCTCACTTTCTATCGAAGGTATGCGAAGAATATATTCATAATAAAAACCGATCGGACATTTCAGGTAACTGTTCAAGGCAGAAGCACTGAGCTGGAAATTATCCAGAATTCGAGCAATACTTTCCCTTGAGGGCAATTCAATTTTGGGCTTTTCAGATTCCTTTAACAAGGCTTCCTGTGCGGCAATCATCAATTGTGGATCAACAACCTTTTCTTGAATATGCAGCCTTGGATTATCCGTCAAGATTTCCTCAACAAAGACCGATGTGTTTAATGGTTTGCCGTCGCGGGCGGCTTCACTAAAAGAGATATGCAGTTCTGTTTTTGCTCTCGTCATCGCAACATAAAACAATCGCCTTCTCGCCTCCCGCGCATCTTCCTCGCCGGACAAGGTTAGGGTATCGGGCAAGGCAAACTTTCTGGTACTGCCTCCTTTTCTATCTTCCCAGAACTTGTTTACACAATCCAGCATGTAAACTTTCCGGAACTCCAATCCTTTAGAAGAATGTGCCGTCATCAGTTGCACGCCCTTCTCTGTTTCCATCGTTTTCTGAACCGTCAAGGCAATTTTCCCTTCCTCCATATTTTTCAACATCTCCAAAAAATGACTCAACGAAATATGCGGATTCTTCCGGGCTTCTTTCCTCGCAAAATCATAAAAACTGTGTAACAATTGCAGATACCAAACTTTCTGTTCGCTTTCCAATACCTGACGAATCATGCCCGTTTTGTTCACCACTTTTTCCAAGAAACCCAACAATTGTTGGTTGGCCACATCCGAGATTAATTCTTCTAATATTTTAGACAATTGCAATAATTTTTCCGGAGCCGCAACACCTGCGGCTTTCAAGGCCACTGGATCTCCCAACACAAATCGCCAGTACTTTTTATCATCCAGCTTATCCGCCATGTACAAACTCAACAAAGCGATATCCGTAGGGGCAATAGCTAGGAAATCAAAATACAAGATCTTGAACAACTGAAACTCTCCACGAAAAGGCATTTCCTGCTCCACCTTTAGGTATTCCAGCAATGTTCTTAACTTTTTTATCAACAACGTGTCCAAAATGTTAACCTTCCGTCGGGTAGTGTATGGAATGTTCTCTTTTTCTAATAATAAAATTAAATTTTCGACCTGCCGATGCTGGGCATAAATCACCGCAATTTCATCAAGCGGAAAACCAGCTTTCTTGGCTTTTACAATACTAGCAACAATATCCACATCCTCCAATGCACGATTTTTATACCGAATAAATTGGGGTAAAATCTTGAGGTCTGCAATTGCATTGTTGCGAGAAAATAAATTTTTATCGACATTATCCATATGCCGAACAATGCGCTTTTCATTCTTCTCAATCAAGGAGCCCGCCGTTGTCAAAATTTCTTGCGTCGAGCGATAATTATCCTGCAAGACCACCGGTTCCAGATAATCCGAATACCGTTCGTAAAACTGGATCAGGTTTTGTAAACGCGCACCTTGAAATTCAAAAATAGACTGGTCATCATCCCCCACGATAAAAACATTCGGCTCTTCCCAATAAGCAATCAATTGCTCCAGAATTGCATTTTGCGCCCCGTTGGTATCCTGATATTCATCCACCAAAAAATAATGGTATTGCTCCTGATACTGTCGCAACAAATTTGGATGTTCCCCAAAGGCCTTAATCACCCACAAGATCATATCATCAAAATCATATCGCCCCCGCTGCAACATTTTCTTTTCGTATTCAGGGAACAATTTGGCCGCAGCCACCAGCCGTTGCATCTTCTCCGTTGCAATGTCAATTTTATCTTGCCGAATTTCCCCCTTTTTACCAAACCGTGAATTATTTTTATAAGAAAAACCATCCCGCGCTGGCAATTCCTCCAGATATTCCGTCACATGTTTCAACACATGCTCCGCACTCCAATTTTCCGTCTTCATATTTCGGAACAAGTCTTTCAACCAACCTTCATAAAAATACCGATCATTTCCCTTCTTCAAAGGATGTGGATCTTTCAAACCATCAATAACTTCCCGCAAAATCGCTAATCGTTCCAGCTCGCTTACCTGCTCCAGATCATGATGCCCGAAAAGCTCTAAGTTTTCCTGAATGACCTTATTACAAAAAGAATGAAAAGTATAGATGTGTACCCGATGCGCCTCCGGCCCGATAAACTGCAATAGCCGTCGCCGCATGGCATATGCACCGGCATCCGTGAAGGTAAGGCAAAGAATATTGTGCGCCTGCGTATCCGTCTCGATGAGGATACGGCCAATACGAGATGTCAGGATATGCGTCTTCCCTGTTCCAGGTCCGGCAATAACAAGCACCGGCCCCTCGATCTGCTCCACCGCTCTACGCTGTGCCGAGTTGAGCTTCTCCAGTTCTCGGAGGAACCGCTCATTATACTTGAGGCGTTGTTTATTTTTTGAAAGCCCTGCCATTTTTTGATTTTTCACCCTTCGGGGAGTAGTGACTGGTAATTACCTGCCTGCTTGTCAGCACGACAGGCGGGGTCAGGTAGTGATTAGTCCCGTAATATGCCGATTATCGGTTTATTCCAAGGATATTATTTATCCCGACAATAAATTTATTCTGCCCAAAAATAGGATAAAAATGGCCACCACCAAGCAGAAAGAGGCCAAATTCTGATTTTTTTCACACAGAACACAAAAAATAATATAAGTTTGTAGCATGTTTGGGGAATTATAAATTTAAAAGAATCAACGAACCTTAAACCACTAAGTAGGAACGATCATCTCTTCTGAATTCCAGGTGTACGATTTAACATGGTGTCATTAGCTATAATATCACAACTTTGAATGATTGCTTCAAAAACGCCATTCGGCTCCACCTGAAATCCTGGGATGAGTTCTATTTCTTCTCCTGCTTCATAACGAAGTGCTTCATTGGCTGGAACAGTTGCACTAGACACGACTTTAGAAAAAGCTGAAAAAGTCTCTGAAGTATGAATATCAGACAAACTTAGCGTATGTGGACAGGCTTCAAGAATATTGACCAAAGTATTTCCCTCAGCATCTTCCGAAAATTCAACATAAGTTTCTTCATTACCAATGACGACGGTAAGCAGGGTACTGTCTACATTCCATGAAGTTTGTGGCTGTGGAAATCCGACCCTATGTGGATAGAGCAATATTTTAAAGTTAGGTTCCACCACATTTTCCCTTCTCAAACTTATCATGTGCCGCATGGCTACGACATTAGGATCACTCTCTTTGTCGTAAGTACCTATATCACGCATAATCAGGTCAAAGGGTTCGGGCGTACCATTCGCATCCAATAATTCTACTAGTAATTGTGGTGCATCCGGCTGTGTATCGTTTTTATATTTCAGCAGTATTTGATTATTGGTTTTAATCGGGGTATCGAATATAAACTCCGTATTAGGACCGTTCGATTGAGTATTGCTGTTATTAGGTGGAACATTGGCTACCCACTCATACTCGTGCGGTAGATTATCTTTTTTGATGTCATCTACGATAAGTGCGAAGGGGTAATCTCCTTTTCTAAACACTACTGTTCTCAAAGCTTTTTCTACGTCCTCCAGTTTTGTCATATTAGGTAATAATTTGTTTTGTTTCCATGCTGGAATCGTGGCGCCAGGGAAGGTAAATTCTGCCCAGGTCTTATTCACGTTTTCGGGGGCACTACCATTTTGCACGTAATTATAAGCAAAGGTAGCATCTCCCTGTGCCAGCATATAGTTTTCGTCATCCTCATACCGTAATAAAACGCCTGGTGCGGAAGGCCAGACTGCTCTGTTTCCACAGTCGTAAGCCAAACCGTCAATAAGCACCGTAGCGTGTTCATCTGACTTGGTATCGTGATAACCATTATCTGCAATCCACTGACGGCCATACCCACTTAGGGTAAACATGTTTCGATCGCTGTGCAGGTGCCCTAAATCATTAAGATCCATTCGACATTCAAAGTCGAAACGTACCATATCTTCTCCCCATTTTGAACGGGTATTGATGATGCCTCTTTCTAAGTCAGCGGTAGTAGTGGCTAAATTTAAATCCGCACCAACTATTCCCAGAGATTCGTTTTGAGCGTCTGTTGGCATTCCAAAAATCAAAGTAGCCAATTGCATTTTGCGGGCTTCTCCGTAGTTATCTGCATATGTTTGAAGATGACAATCTACTATTCTGTCATTTGGATACATATATTTGGCTACCCACTTCATATTGCCAACGTAGTAACCATTCCCCCATCCTTGACCATCGTGATGTGAATACATATCTCCCCCTGTCCACGGTTGTTGTTCTCTTAATGCTACTTCTAATGAGGTGTAAAAATTACTGTTCTCAAAAAAGTTCTCCCCTCTTCGGGCATGAATCATAAAGGAATAAATCCCTTGTTGCATTCCAAAAGTGTAATAGCCCATGCCTTCTCTCGGGAAACCACTCTCACGTACGCCATTTAAACAAGCAAAATTGCGAATCTTATCTTCATTGGCGGTGAGTAGTTCGGGCATTTCTCCAGGTTCGCCCTCTATAGCTGCGGCACACACTACAATCCAGTCGTGAAAAGTTGACCAGTTGGTTGTGTATTTTTGCAAGTCTAGTCCTTGTGCAAAACCCCCATAACATTTTCGATGTGAGATCATTCGAGCAATAAAGGCACGGACAGTATCCTGCTGTTCTGTACTCATGTTATTAAATAAAAAATCATACGCAAACCCAACATACATATCAACATCATGTACCAGAGAGTTATCGTAATTTGGAATATACGTTTGGTTAGTTTGTATAATAAAATCTGTAAATTCAACAGCTAATTGATTAAGCAAATTTTGGTCATTCAACATCAAGGCATTATAGCTTAATATTGCATAATCAAAACT
>JAHDGC010000466.1 GCA_020627865.1 Saprospiraceae bacterium
AGAAATGGTGTCCCTCGTGGTGAATTTAAGTAATAAAACAAAGATACCTGTTCCGGACTTGCTCTATACTTATGGGCGGTATTTATTCGGTATTTTTAGTAAAAATTATAGTGTTTTTTTCAAAGATGTAACCTGTGCGTTTGATTTTTTGGAAAGGGTAGATAACTATATTCACATTGAAGTGAAAAAGTTATATCCTGATGCAGAACTGCCTTCCTTTGAGATTACAAGAAATGGGCATCAAATGACAATGCTTTATAAATCTTCTCGTAAAATGAGTGATCTTGCCGTTGGGCTGATCGAGGCATGCATGGAGTATTATGGTGAAAATGGAAATATTGTCCGGGAATATATAGAGGATAGTGGTGAAATTGTCAACATTAAGATAGAAACTTTATAAATGGAAGCTATAGAATCGTTAAAACAAATTCTCAAAAGAGAACGGAATGCTAGAAAGGTAGCAGAACAGATTATTGAAGATAAGTCTAGAGAACTTTATCTGACCAATCAACAGCTTGAAGAACAGGCCGCTGAACTGAGAAAAAAATCTAGGGAGCTTTTTGTTTTGAATGAGCAATTAAAAAGCTTGAACGGGTCTTTGGAAGAGCAAGTTGCATCAAGAACCATAGCACTTCAGGAGAAAATCGTAGAACTGAAAAATTCCAATAGGTATAAATCTGAGTTTCTGGCCAATATGTCTCATGAGTTGCGGACGCCCTTAAACAGTATTCTGGTATTGGCCAATATCCTTGGAGAAAACATGGGCAATAACCTGACGGAGAAACAGGTGGAACATGCTAATATTATCCAAAGTTCAGGAAAAGATTTATTAACCCTCATTAATAATATTCTCGATCTTGCAAAAATAGAAGCGGGAAAAACAGACCTGTTGGAAGAAGAAATTCCTGTAGCGGATATAAAGACGAATTTGTTGGATGTTTTTTATGAATTATCCCGAAAAAAGGAAATCACCCTGTCGGTCTTAATCACGGAGAATGTACCCTCAAAAATATTTACCGATAAACAAAAGTTACTCCAGATATTAAGGAACTTTTTGTCTAATGCTTTTAAATTTACAGAAGCAGGAGGAAGGGTTCAGGTGATTATTGATCTTATCAATAAAAACACAGAACATGGCCCAGAACTGAAGTTTTCAGTGTCGGATAATGGTATAGGAATCGAACCTGATATGCAGGAACTGATTTTTAATGCTTTCCAGCAAGCTGACGGGTCTATAAGTCGGAAGTATGGAGGAACAGGGTTAGGTTTGAGTATCTGTCGGGAATTGGCAACGATGTTTAATGGGAAAATTACATTAAAAAGTGAGTTTGGGAGTGGGAGCACCTTTGACTTTATCTGTCCATTGAAACAAAAAAAAGAAGCCGGAGCACTTGTCGTTGATATGGGAAAATGTGAGAGCGGTTTTTTACATATATTGCAACAAAATAAGTACAACATTGTAGATGATCGGAGTAATATTTCTCGGGGAGAACATTTAGTTTTAATACTGGAAGATGATAACCGGTTTGCTCAAATATTAAAAAAATTTTCAGAGGAAAGAGGGTTCAAGACAATCCTACTTGATAATGGCCAACATGGTTTTGCTTTTGCACGTAAGTACCAGCCTGTGGCAATTTTGGTGGATACTTTATTGCCGGAGGTAGATGGGTGGTCTGTTCTTAAAAGCTTGAAGTCATCTCGGCTTACTTGTTCCATTCCCGTACACATTTTTTCTTTTGAAGATAAAGTCGAAAAAAGCAAAAATTTTAAAGGAAAATTCTTTTCTATAAAACCTGTTGACCTGATGATGTTAGAAAGGACATTCAATAGTATTCAGGAAATTTCTCCTGTACCCAAACAGTGTTTAATGATCGGGAAAAATTATGATGATTTTTTCTTGTATTATGGGAAAATCCATTTTGGATTCAGTAATGTGAAATTTGCAAATGATGCGGATGGCGTATTGGGTTTGTTGGGGAAAGAAGCGTTTGAAATTTTGTTTTTAATGGATGCAGAAATCGAAGGTATGGATATGCTTTCGTTTTTAAATCGACTTCATAACCTGATGAAAACTCAGGGAAAATCAGTGGAGTTATTTTGTTTTGTATATAACAACGAAATTGCGAATTCCGCTAGTAGGTTTCATAATGTTATCTTCGTTGATAGTAATGGTCTTGAAAAAAAATACGGTATTATCTTGCCGGAAAGGGCAGGGGGGAATGTTTCGGAAAGAAGTACCAAACCCGCTGTAGCGAAACGACAACTTCGGGCTACGAAATTAAACTCGAAGAAGTTTCTTGTTGTTGATGATGATAGCCGAAATATCTTTGTATTGAACTGCCTACTTGATCCTTATAATGTTAGTGTAATAATGGCCAATAATGGGCAGGAAGCACTAGAACGCTTGGAAGAATATCCAGCAATAGATATTGTGCTGATGGATATTATGATGCCAGTTATGGATGGGTATGAGGCAATAAAAAGAATTCGAGAGACAAAAAGAAAAGAGGATTTGCCCATTGTTGCACTTACTGCAAAAGCAATGAGGGGTGACCGGAAAGAAGCACTTGCGGTAGGTGCAAATGCTTACCTGACCAAACCAATCGACGTCGATGAATTTTTCGGAGTTGTCATGGAGCTGCTATAAAAGGGAATTATACTTTTTGTCAATCAAAATCATAAAATGAAATAGAAAACTCTGCAATCTCTCGCTTTTTCATCGGAACATCCCAGTTACCATTATAATAAATAAATTGAGGTAAATATTCCTCGCCTTTCTTGAGTAATTCTATTTTCATAGCTACATCAAAATCATAAACCATACTGGCATATTGCAAATTGTAATTTCGGGCAACGATCTGAAAGTTCTCTTTATTAAAATAAGTTTCCAGATTTTTGATAACGGTTTCGTTTTTTTTTGCTAAAAATTCAGGTTTTACCGTTGCTTTGAAAACATAACAATCCGTGGTGTTCTTATATTTTTTTGATTCAATTTTATAGTCATAATAAGGCGCCATTTCCTTGCTGAATATAGCGGTCTTTTTCCCGATAAGCGGAACATCTGCCTTCGATCCCGGTGAAAAAATCAGCTTCTTTAATTCCACAATATGCTTCCGTATTCCCTTCGAATCTCCCTCCTCAAGTGGTGCTTCTCGTGTTTCACATACTCGACCATGTGTATAGAATAGCTGATCAAACATCTTTGCCGTATAATAACGATACTTCTTTTTTCTTTTATAAAAATTACCGTCTACCTCCTCATATAAAATATCCATCGTCCGACAATCATCTTCTACATGTTGCTTGATTTTACTTTTATAACGAGCTTTTTCCTTGGCTTTTTTATCCAACATTTTTATATCAAAATCGGAAACATATTGTGCAAATCGGAGGTTGCGAAATGCCCGATAAAAACTTTCGTCTTCCCGAACCATTGTTATAAAGTCTCCCACATCAAAACCCGCTTTGCTGGCTTTAACGACTATAGAATCCAAATAAATCAAGCCGCCAAAATCCATTTCATATTGGCCTTCTTCCTGCGCTAGAATTTTCTGAGTGCAAATTCCCGAAAAATAACAAATTAATATGCAATATAATATTTTACTCATTTGATGTTTTCTTTGCAGTTAATTTTTATAAAAAAATGGCATACCGTAATTGATATGCCATTCATTATATTCGTAGTGCACGCGGTTGTAGTGGAGACGCGATGCATCGCGTCTCTACGTGCAATTAATTCAACAACTCATAAATCCCGGCAATACCCTGGCCACCACCAACACAAGCCGTCACCATACCATACTTCTGGTTCCTTCTCCTCATCTCACCCAAGAGCTGTGTCGATAATTTTGCCCCAGTACAACCTAGCGGATGCCCCAAAGCAATGGCACCACCATTGACATTAACAATATCCGGATTCAAGCCCGCTTCCTTAATCACGGCCAAAGCCTGTGTTGCAAAAGCTTCATTCAACTCAATTTGCTGAATATCACTCAACTTCAATCCGCCTTGCTTTAATGCCTTCGGAATAGCAGCGCAAGGACCAATACCCATATGCAAAGGATCAACACCGGCAACGGCACAAGATACCATTCTGGCAATAGGTGCAAGATTGAGTTCCTTAACCATTTGCTCGCTCATGACCAAAACGAAAGCCGCTCCATCAGAAGTTTGCGAGGAATTTCCAGCTGTAACGCTACCGCCCGTTTTAAAGACCGCTCTTAATTTGCTCAATCCCTCAACAGTAGTACTACGTCTTACGCCTTCATCCGTATCTACCACATGCTCTTTCTCCGCACGCTTGTTGTCTTTTACAAAAACTTCTTTTACCGTTACTGGAACAATCTCGTCTTTGAATTTTCCGCCATCAATGGCATTGGCTGCTTTAACATGAGAATTGTAAGCAAACTCATCTGCTTTTTCACGCGAAATATCATACTTGTGGGCAACCGCCTCAGCCGTAGCACCCATACTCGCCAAGTAATTCGGCGTCGTGCTGGCAACGGCATAACTAGGCGCGAGTTTATATCCCGTCATCGGAATCATACTCATGCTTTCTGTTCCTCCGGCAATGTAGCAATGTCCCATACCAGCCTTGATCTTAGCGACAGCAATGGAAATCGTTTCCAATCCAGAAGCACAGTACCTGTTGACGGTTACGCCCGGAACTGGCTTCCCAATTGCTCTCATGGAAATTTGTCGCCCAATTTGAAAGCCTTGTTCGCCTTCAGGGTTGGCACAACCTACAATGACATCATCCACCACCTCCGGATTAAATCCCGGAACTTGTGCTACCAGATGTTTAACAACCTCAACGGCCAAATCGTCTGACCGGAAGTTTTTGAATCCGCCTTTTTTTGCTTTTCCTACGGCGGAACGATATGCTTTTACTATATATGCGTCCATTAATTAGATGTTAGATTATTAGATGTTAGATATTAGACTTGCTTGCCCCCATATGTGCACTTGTACTGACGAGGTGAGGTTGTCTAAAATCGAAACGATCTAAACTAAATTTTGTAAACTTTTCTTAAATCCTACAATCATCTTCTGTATTTTATTGATTTGTGTTACCACAGTATTTAATTCTATTTCTGTAAGATACCCAATGTCAAAAGCAAGGAGCAATTGTGTTTCCAGTTCACAAGAAGAACCCATTGCAATTTCCAAAAAATGACTTAATTGCTTTTTGGTATCTCTTCCGCAACCTTCCGCTATATTAGAAGGAACAGAAATAGCGCTTCTTCTGATTTGTGATGTAAGTCCAAATTGTTCCGCTTTCGGAAATTTTTGAGTGAGTATATAAACGTCTTTAACCAGTATTCTGGATTTCTTCCAGACCTTTAGTTCTCTAAAGTTATGCATGTTTAATTATTTTATATAGATGTTAGATATTAGAAGTTAGATTTTAGACTTACTTCTAACCGGACTGCTAGATCTTTATAAAAATAATACTGACGACCTACTTAGATAAATGCTAAAAAGTCTAACGTCTAAGAGCGCAGCGACCTGCCTGCGTGTCCGCAGGAGAGGCAGGTCTAAAATCTAAAAGTGAGTTCACGAACGATCTAAAATCTAAGAGCGGTAGCGATCTAACATCTAAAAGCGCAGCGATCTAATTCCGCAACGGCTTATTCGTCTTCAACATATGCTGTATCCGCTCCAAAGTCTTCTGCTCCCCACACAAACTCAAAAACGCCTCCCTTTCGATATCCAGCAAATACTGTTCAGAAACCTTTTGCGTTCCAGTCAGATCACCACCACACATCACCCATGCAATCTTCTTCGCAATTTTAATATCATGCTCCGAAGCATACTTTCCTAATAACAATTCATTTGCAGCAACATAAAGCGCACCAAGACCTGTTTGACCTGTTACGGTAATATCCGTGCGTTGAATCGGTTGCGTATAAGTGTCTGCCATTTCGAGCACACGTTGTTTGGCAACAGCAATATTTTTAGCACCATTGACAACAACTTCATCCTTAGTTGGCAACAAGTAATTTTTAGCAAACCCTTCATAAGCAGAAGTGGCAACACCAGCCATAGCAACCGTTTTGAAATTTTCTACCAACGTAGGAATCATCACATCGCCTTCCTTGAAAGAATCCGAAGTACGGAGGGCAAACTCCTTGGTTCCACCTCCTCCAGGGATTAACCCAATTCCGGCTTCTACCAAACCAATGTAAGATTCCGCAGCGCAAACCGCTTTGTCACAATGCATGATCGTCTCAC
>JAHDGC010000467.1 GCA_020627865.1 Saprospiraceae bacterium
CGGTCTTGAAAACCGGCGTGCGTTAACGCGTACCGGGGGTTCGAATCCCTCCTCCTCCGCTTAAGAGAACTGTCTGTAAATGGCAGTTCTTTTTTTTGTCTTACCTGTTTTTTCTTTTCTTCTGATAAATTCCCTATTTTCATTTTTTAAACAAAACACTACCAAATGAGATTCGGAATTTTAGCTATGCTTATTGTTTTATTAAGCTTTTCCTGTCAACATGAAAGGATTGCAGATCCGTGCATTGCGGAGATCAATAATTTGCACATTAACCAAATCCAATGCATTGGCAGCCACAACAGTTATCGACTGAGGACGCATGAACCCATTCTGGATTTTTTATTGGGTGTTGACCCTGATATTTTAAATGGTAATGATCCTAGGGAATGGGATTACAACCACCTCTCGCTACCGGAGCAACTCAACAACTTCGGAATGCGCAGTTTTGAGCTGGATATCTATCATGATCCGGAAGGTGGTCGGTTTTATAACCGGCAGGGCAATGAGGTTATCGGAGAGCCTGCCGCCTCGAATATTCCGGAACTATTGGAGCCAGGCTTCAAATTATTGCATTTACCGGATGTGGATTACATGACCTGTTACCCCACATTCGTAATGGCCATTCAGGAGATCAAAAATTGGTCAGATGCGAATCCGAATCATTTCCCGCTTATTATCATGGTAGAACCCAAAACGGAAGCTGTAGCGGATTATATTCCCATCCCCGGTTTTGTCTTTGCCGTTCCTTTCTCGGCCGGTGCTGTCGATTCTATAGATATGGAAATCAGATCCGTTTTTGGAGAAACATTGGATAAGGTTATTACGCCGGATGACCTCATGCAAGCAGGTAGTACCTTGAACGAAAGTGTTTTGAATAAGGGTTGGCCAACCCTTGGGGAAGCTCGCGGAAAAATATTGTTCGTGCTCAGTGGTTTGCGAGACGAATATCTAACGGGACACGAAGGTGGTAAAGGCAGAGCCATGTTCCGTTTTGCAGAACCGGATCAACCTGAAGCAGCCTTTATCAAAAGGGATAGCCCAGAAGATGTGGCAGCCATTCAGGAACTCGTCGAGCAGGGATACATCATCAGAACGCGGGCAGATGCAGGTACATGGGAAGCGCGTTCTGGGGATCATAGCCGAAAGGAAAAGGCCTTCGAAAGTGGCGCTCAGATGATATCTACAGACTATTATCAGCCGGATCATCGGGCTGGAGATTCTCTTTGGACAGATTATCATGTTGCCTTTCCGTATAAGGCTATTGCTCGTTTTAATCCGATAAATATGAATGAAAACATTACTTGTTCATTATGGGAATAAGTAATGTTTTTGGCTCTTCATAATAATTACGGGGACGGTGCTCTGCACCCTGTCTGCGTGGCCCTGTCTGCGTGACTTGTCAGGCAGGTCGCTAGGGCAGGCTTATATTTTTCTTCTTTTTACTATTCTACAAACGGGATCGCTCCCGTCTTTCAGCCGGGCAAGCCTCTGGAGCTATTAAAAGCCTGCCTGAACAAGTTTACGCAGACAGGGAACGTAGTTCCGGCTCCATTTGTAGAAAACAAGGTAAAAAGAATAAGTTTTTAAGGTACATCGTGCCGACACCATTTGTCACTCACCTAATGGATTACAAGAGCCATGTTTTTATAAAATGCTTATCAGCGACTTTTAGTCATTCAATTTTTCCCCACAGAATTTGCAATAAATCGCATCAAATTCATGTCCTTCTTCGCAGCAATGTTTACAAGATTGTGTCGAATATCTTTCATCATCCTCATTGTCGCTCATGACCATTTCAGCGGAAACGATACCTGTAGGCACGGCAATGACAGCGTAACCAATAATCATCACAACAGCGGCAATGAATTGTCCAATAGGTGTAACGGGATGAATGTCGCCATATCCTACCGTTGTCATGGTAACAATGGCCCAGTAAATACTCCTCGGGATAGAAGTGAATGAAGAGTCCTCGCCCCCTTCGATCAGGTACATGATGGAGCCGATGATGATTACCACTAATAATACGAATGTAAGAAAAACCGTGATCTTGGCTTGGCTGGCCCTTAGCGCATTCATGATAACGGAACTTTCCTTGAGGAAACTGGCCAGTTTGAAAATCCGGAAGACCCGTAGAATTCGTAATGCCCGGATGACGACAAGATGTTGGGTGCCGGGAATGAGCAAGCTGAGGTAAGTTGGTAGGATGGCCAATAAATCTATGATCCCAAAAAAGCTCGTGGCATACTTGATGGGTTTATAGACACAATAGAGCCGCAAGGCATATTCTGCGGTAAAGAAAAGCGTGAAAATCCATTCCAGTATAACAAATAAAACATGTAAGCGGTCATTTATCCATTCTACACTTTCCAACATTACGGTAATGACACTTAATAAAATGGCTACAAGTAGGATAACATCAAAAGCTTTACCCAAAGCAGTATCTGCTTCAAAGATAATCTCATGTATGCTTTCCCGGAGGAGGTTAAATTCTATTTTTTCTTCTTCTTCTTGATTGGGCATTTCTCATTTTTTTTGCAAAAATATGGAATAAAAACAATTGATGCATATTTGTATACGGATAAAAGTTAAAAATGCTGATAATCAGAATGAATATTTTATGGATGTAGAACGAATATGGTAGCTTTCTTCGTATAGGGAACTCGGCTAATACAATGGATTGAACGACGAGTAGGGCAATATTGGCTATGGGCAGTTGCTTTTAATCATTAAAATTGAATGTTTTATCAAAGTTTTAAAAAAATTATAATACATTATTTATATATTTGTGCAGCGCCATATGTGTATTGTTGGAACCCACTAATCGTGAGTAAATGATAAAAGCTTTAATTGTAGAAGATGAAAGACAGGGATTGAATAATCTCAAGAACCTATTGCAGAGCCATTGCCCGGATGTTGTCGTTATAGCGGAGGCACAATCCGTAGAGCAGGGGTTGCGCTTATTTAAGGAGCATGACATCAAGCCAGATGTCGCTTTTCTCGATATTCAGCTCCCAGATGGTACCGTGTTTGAGTTGCTGGATGAGTTACGAAAGCTACAAAAGATTAAATTTGAGATTATTTTTGTTACGGCATTCGACAATTATGCCGTGACGGCTTGCAAATACAGTTCTATCGGTTACTTGGTCAAACCGTTGGATCCGGTTGATTTGGTTGCATCTGTTGAGCTGGCTCGTTCTGGAAACTCAAGGTTTATAGAGCAGCGGCTGGATCAGTTTAACTATTATTTTAACCAAACAAATGCTTTTGAAAAATTCAGTATTCCTTCTACGGACGGTATTTATTTTGTCAATATTAAGGATATCATCCGATGTGAGGCAGAAGACAATTATACCCATTTCCATTTGAAGGGGAATGAGAAAATTACAGCCTCAAAAACCATAAAGTCATATGAACAACTTTTAAGTGATTTTAATTTTTTCAGGGTTCATAAATCCCATATGATCAACCTGAATTTCATGCGTAAATTCGTAAAGGGAGATGGGGGCTACCTGATCATGGATGATGGAAAGAAAATAGAAGTTTCCCGTCGTCGGAGGCCTCTTTTTATGGAAAAAATGCGAAGATTACAGGAAAAAAGATAGTAAAAAAATTGTGGGACTGCTTTGTTTTGTTATAAATAATTGGTTTGTAGTTATTTACAAATAACGTTTTATTTTTTATTTGGAATATGCGTCAAATTATTGTCATATTTATAGAATATTGGCATCTAAGTTGTATTTTTATGATAAATTATAGCAGGTTATCATATTAGAGAAGAATAACTTATAATTGTGCCCCAAAAAGCACCGAGTGTTTCTTAATTCGTATTCACAATACAAACAAACAACCTTTATGGGAGACAAGAAGATAAAAAAGAAACTTAAGGATGTTAAGAAAGACCTTCTTACCCTAGGAAATGAAGAGATGAATCTGATTAAAGGCGGTAAAAAAGGAAGTAGATGGTCTCCATCATGTGGGGGGATACTTCCACAATAAATCCATAGGTTCAAAACGAAACAAAAAGGGCTGCATTGATGAAATGTAGCCCCTTTTTTATAGGGGGGCAATCTAGGAATTTTTAGTATATAATCTTTTAACCATTTTCTGAACCAAGAGCGCAATGTTAGGCAAAAGTGATAAATTACCAGAAATTGCAAAACTGGAAAAACAACTGCAAAATCAAACCGATAATAGAAAAAAATTGATTCTATTGGATCGGCTGGCCTCATATTATGTCTTAACGAATGTGAAGGAAGCCCAGAACTACCTTGCAGAGCAGCTCAATATTCTGACTCAGGAGCAAAATCCTGATCTAGAATTAAATTACCACCTCAATACGGCCTTCGTAGAGAATCAAATGTATAACTTCCCCATTTCGGCTTTCCACTATCGTAAGGCATTGGAAATTTTGAAAGACAGGGGAGATGTACAGCAGCAAGCGGAAACCTACATTGATTTCTCGGGTACTTTAATCAATTTAGATCGGCAAGATGAAGCGCAGGAATTTTTGAGAAAGGCCGAACAGTTGCTGACGGCTTTCCCGGATAAAAGTTTACAAGCCCGATTAATATGCAGGCAGGGCTATCTTAATTTATACTTTAATAATTACACTAAAGCGATAGAACTTTTCATGAAGGCGGATAAGTTGTTGGTGGCTTTGGACAGGCGGCGTAAACTTAGTCTGAAGGATCAGTATTTCAAGAGTTTGATTTTTAGTGGGCTAGGGGAGGTTTACCGGAAGAATGAAGACCGGCAGAAATGTGTGGATGCCTACAAGCGGGTTTTGAAAATCAGCAGCACCTACGGCTTGAGGAATCGGCTCTCGTGGCATTTCCTTAATGTTGGGAAAGCTTTTATGGCGATGGGAGAACATGAAAAGGCGGAAAATTTTTTTGAGAACGCTATCAAGATCAAGGATGATGTAAGTGAGAATGCTAGGGCGGGAGCGTATGCCAATCTGGGCTATTGTAATTTTCAGAAAGGGGCGAATAAAGAAGCGTTAGAGTTGTTGAAAAAGGCGGAGATGTTGTATGGAGAAAGAAAAGATGAAAACCTGATTAATTTTTCTATCATAGAAAGTTGGAAGGCTCGGATTTTCGCCACGCAAAAGAAAAGTAATAAGGCTCGTAAACATTTTGTTAAGGCTTATGAGTTTGCGGAGAAAGTGAATGATTATCGGCAGCTATCCAGCGTGTGCAAGGATATTGCTGGGTTTTATGCGAACCTAGGAGATTATAAGAATGCTTATGAATACCAGGTGTGGCATGACATTATGGGGGAGCGGTACATGGAGGAAATGAATCGGCAGACGATGATGGAGCTAGAGGTGAAATATGAGGCAGAGAAGAAGAAACAGGAAGCTGAAATGCTCAGGCTTCAGGCCGCGACGCTCCAGCTCAAGGCATTGCGTGCACAGATGAACCCGCATTTCATATATAATGCGCTTAACTCTATCCAGAATTACATTACCTCCAATGAACAAAACTCCGCGGTGACCTATCTGGCGAAATTTGCGAAATTGATGCGACAGAGCCTCGATAACTCGGATCTAGAGGCCATTACCCTAGAGGAAGAGATTACCTTCTTGGATAATTATCTTTATATTAACCAAAAACTACGTTTTGAGGATAATTTGAGCTATGAAATTAAGGTAGATAAAAATATTGAGGAGGATATTATGGGGGTTCCGACCATGATCGTCCAGCCCTATGTTGAAAATGCCATTGAGCACGGTTTGCGCAGGAAAAAAAACGGAATGGTAAAGCTGTTCTTTTCTCTTGAAAATGAAAATACCATTCTCTGCATCGTGGAAGACAATGGAGTAGGCCGAAGTAAGGCCAATGAACTTAAGGAACAGAATATTTATGGAAACCAGCACCAGTCTAAGGGAACAAAAGTTACGGAAGAAAGGCTAGCACTATTGCACAAAACGCAACTTGGAGAGAAAGTTTATGTCGTTACTCATGATTTAAAGGATAGTAATAACAAGCCCTGTGGTACAAAAGTGGAGATTAAAATTCCAATCATTGATTTGATTTAAAAACTCGCCTCAATTTGCTCTATTTTTTTCTTTGAAAATATACCGTTTATTAGTTCATATCTACCCTTTACCGGCTATTCCCTACCATAACATAATAACAATTTTTATATTAGTTTAAATATATATATCTTGCAACTAGTTTTCTCATAGTATGTTTGTTTAATCTTTCCTGCATCTCTCTCCCTCCTGAGG
>JAHDGC010000468.1 GCA_020627865.1 Saprospiraceae bacterium
ATTAAAATTATCAAGATTTGGTCGGGTAGGTTATTATCTTCCGATTCCCTTAATTTGCCTTAAGGGGGTACGATTAAATCTGCCCCCTTTCTATTATACCTCTTGCCAGTTCTAGAAATAAAAATGGCGGCAAATCAGATTTTACATCTAAAATGCCGCAACACTCGTATTTACCCGTTCTGTGGTAAAAAAACTTTCCACGCCTTTTACCATCGTATAATTCGCTCCAATATTGTTATATACTCTGCAAGGATAATTTCTCCTGCGTCAGCAAAAACCGTAATATGTATCTGCCCAGATTTACGCAAATCAATTTCTATGGTATATGAATTGGAGCAACTTTCATCGTTATCTATCTGCAAAATTGATTCTGAATTTGCATTGTTACACAACATCGTACCAGCAGGACCCTCTACCGTTACCGTTATCCACTTGTTGAAGTTTTCGTCCCAAATGTATACTGATTTTCTCATGGTGTTTGTTGGAATTTTTGTTACTCCTTTTGATGGGTCTCCCTAGGAACAATATCACAGGGAGCAATTTCTGCCTTAAACTCACTTAAGAAAACTTGATTACTGGGACCAAAGCGTGGGCAAGTAGTTCCCAGTAATCTTGAACAGGAATTCACTTCGGAGCCACGGGGAGACTTTCTTGCGCAGTAATCGTCTGCATAGACGATATCAATAAAATTATTAGTTGTTTCATGATTATGAAATTTATTGGTTATTAAATTTATATGTCTTCTACTCCAATAAAACCTTCTCACTCCATCCAACATCCCCATCAAACCACTGAACAATATACACCCCACGACTCAAGTGGCCGATATTCACCCGATCGCTATACAGTTTTAGTTTTTCATAACGACATATACCCTGTAAGTTGTAAACCCTAATATTCTTTATATTTTTGGCATCCGAGAACCTGATGATGCCGCTGGTCGGATTGGGATATAGTTTGGCTTTTTGCCCCTTAGCTAAAAGCGTATTGTTATCCTTTTCTACTTGCTCTTTTTCCTCTTCTGCCACTCGTGTTTCCGCCAAGCGTTGTCCACCAGCATTATAAGAGTTAAAAGTAACACCACTACCAGTAGGAGTACAGTCTCCCCCTCCCATATAGCGGTAAGGATCATAATTCAGGGATTCAGGATCATCGCATCCACAGAGTGAAATAAGGCCACATTCTTCGGTTTGGTAAACAGCAACAACCGCCTTACAACTATCTATCCCATCCTCTTGTTCAATTGTCCAGTAAAACTGGGTTCGGCCAGCGAAGAAATCCTCACCTATAATTACAGAATCTCCGTTAAAAGTATTGGAAACAATAGCAGAAGGATCCCCAGCAAAAGGAGCTGGTAAGGTCAAGGTGGCATAGCATTTTCCCCGCTCTGGATAAACCATAGTGTCCCTCATGCACAGTTCTGTCCCTCCTCTGTCACTACATAGAATAGAATCCCTGTACTCATTGCCAATAGCATCTGTAACGAGAATATGACAGGTATCTTCTACAGGGATAAATTCGGTAATGTAAAACAAATCACTATCTGTAATCAATGAATCTATAATATCACGAGAGATACCGCCAAAAGGTTCTACAACTATATGCTCTGGACTACATACACACAAATCCTTCACGGTGACATTTGCTCCTAGGGGTTCTATTTTACCACTCATCGTATGGTCAAAAGGTGTCGCGACCAATCTCAATTTGTGGATAATATCCTGTGCACTCGTGTTAGGATATGCATGCATAAAACTGGCGATCATGGCTGTCATATATGCTGTAGAATAGGAAGTGCCATTAGCGGGAACGGCGTTTTGCCAAGGACGAATTTGCCAACCTGGTGCAACAAAATCTACAAGATCCGAAGAGTAATTGCTGAATACAGCAAGGAGACTATCCGAGTAAGTTCCGACGGTTAGCAACAAGTCAAAATTGTAAGCTGCTGGATAACAAGCCGTAGCGTCATTGGCAATATCCTGACCGATGCCATTAATCCCATTGCCTGCCGCTGTCACTACAATGATACCATTGTCCGATGCGGCTTCGAATGCCTTTTCTAGGAAATACGAACTTTCACCATAATGCATCCAACTCGCATTAATGATGTCCGCATGATTTTCGATAGCATAATAAATAGCGCAAGCTGCATCAAATACGGTTCCTCTTTTATGTTTATCTGCAATCTTAAGGTTGAGTATTTCAATCTTAACATTCGGCGCCAAATTGCTGAGGATATAACTCAACATGTGTATTCCGTGCATGTGATTATCTGGGTCAACAGCCAACTCATCGGCGATAAAACTCAAACCGTCGGATGGCATCCAACAAGCGTCGATAACCATAGAAGAATCAACAAACGCTAAGTAGTCTGAAAGATCTAGGGTATCCAAAAAACCGGCATCTGGGATGGCAATACGAATTGGATCTGCTGTATCTGAATTTGGCCTAGGATCAAATCTAAATAGTATCTCTTCAAACGACAAGCAAGAATCCACCACTTCTTGCTCATAAACAAAGGCTCCGTTATGACTCACCCCTTCGACAGAACTCGTTTGTTCTGACGCCCTATCAATGATGTGCTGTAAATTTATGGGTTTTCTATCCTCAAGATCCAGCCCCCAACGTTCCCACCTTTCTGGACAGTTACAGGTCTCCAGCAAACTAAATCCAGTAAGCTCCAAATCACTGATTAAACTATCCAAGGCTGCATCGGATAGGTTATCCATAAAATCTATGATAATCTCTCCGGGTGCAGTAGGATACCCAAGACTATCAAACCCCCAAATATAGACCTCATGCATTGCAGAAGTAAATGTTAAATCAAGGAAATCAGGATGGCTGCTAACGACCTGATACTGCCCTTGCTGCTCCGGTGATACCAATTCAAGTGGATTGGATAACACTTGACCTCCATCGGTACTTATTGCGTTTCCATCTTTATACCAGGTATGCACAGCTTGTTCCCCATTCTCTATTTCCAACTGAAAAATTTCATCCCTTATAAAAACAGACTTTCCAATAATTTGAATAGAATCCGTGAGGCACTGGGGCGCATAAATGAACTCATATGGAAAGCCAGTAAAACCTGAATAGTTGGTCAAGGGGTCCAGACTGTTAAAATCCAATTCATTACAGGAAAAGTCAACGAACTCCAAAGCATCCAATGTATTGAAGCTTTCTGGTATGATTCCCCTCAAATTATTATCCGGCAAAATTACACGCGTGACCCTTCCGTTCTGTACTTCAATACCTGCCCAAGTATGTAATGGATTGGTTTGAAGCCAATATTTCTTTCGATTCCAATTTGGCCCATTCATCGCGTTGTAAAACTCGATGAGTGCTAGTGAGTCTGACCTCAAAGAGAAAACGATTGAATCCTGTTTCGTTCCTGTTACGATCCTTTCATTGGTAAATGTTGCTGCATAAAGCTTCTGTATTCCGATGAAGTTTATGCATAGCATGAGTGATAAAACTGTGGTTTTAAGTTTTACTTTGTGCATATTCAATAGGAGTTTAGGAGTCTGATAACAATATGCTATCTGGCTCTATTTGGGACTACAACAAGGGTACATATAGAAATGTAATGAGCAGAGAAAATGTAACAGGAAATGATGTATTTTTTTTATATTTATTTTTTACTGTGTATATGATGGTCGGGAATGCTCTAAAAATTAGGACAGGAAATGATGAAAACAAGGGTATGACACCAGTCAGGATTTTGCTCCTGCGATGTCATACCACTCGTTATTTTTTAAAACTTTCTGGGGTCGCCAATAATCATATAAGCAGCCCAATCATAAGGAGAAACTTCTCCATCATACTCCATGTAATAATCTCTCTTGGCCTGTGTCAAAGCCACATCAGCGCGCATGCCTTTTGCTAAATTGCTGTAAAAGAATATCATAATCTCCTTGTTCGAGGATTCGTTTACTGGCCAAAGTGTAGAGATATTGCAAGGGATACCCGCCCAAGAAAAAGCCCTCGCCAAACTCATAATGCCTTCTCCTCCTCGATCTTTTCCAACGTTCGTTTCACAACCACCTAGGATAATCAAATCAGTATCAAACTGGAGGGTAAAAATTTCTGAAAAAAGTAAAAAACTATCCGCAAAATAAATACGGGGTTCTATGTCTTCGTTCCAATAGGCTTCTCCATGTACAGAAAGATGTATTATTGCATGTTCTATTGCTTCTTTTAAACGCGCTTTGATAGCATCGTCACCATAGTAATATTTTGTTCGAGGAAAAATCTTGGCAATTCCATCTATCAATGATTTATTTTGTTTAAGGGCTATTTGTCCAGAAGATTGCCCAAAAAACTTTTCGGGGCCAATGATAAAGGCCTCTGGATACTTACTTCGATTTTCTTTTATGGTTTTACTTTTGGCAAGAATAGTGGCTGAAGGCACATAACTGATGACGTGATTAAGCACCAACAAGGAGCTGTCTTTTCCTGTTGTGGATAGGGCCTCAAATGGAACGGCATGTAATACTCCATCCTGGATAATGGTTAAATGAGGAGTCAAGGTTAAATCCCCTAATAAGCCATTATACATTTTTTTTGATAAACGTAAATAGTCCTCATAACCGTCGCTACCCACATGATCCTCGTCTGTGATGGCATCGACAAAAGAGTTTAGAGTTCCCTTAACGCTAGATATAGGAATCCTATCCAATCTTGTTTCATTTTTCGTAACATAAACTCGGAAGACATAGTTATCAGTTACTTCAAATGCTAACAATCCACGCTCATTATCAATCAAGTCCCTTTGGGCTTCCGCTAATGTTGTAACACTAAAATCATATTTTTTAGCGTAATATTCAGGATGCTCCCGTTCCATTTCCTCGATGAGTTCGTCTAGTTTTTTTCTTGCATTACTTAACTGTTCTTGTACACCATCCTTCTTAAAGTCTTCTTTTTTAAGGAAGTAAATTTCTTGTTTTAAGGCTTGTTCCTCTTCCTGCAATGCCTTTGGAATCATATGTTTTGCAGATTTATCATTTAACTCATCTGTCAATAGGATAGATTTCCCGATTTCAATAAATTTAAAAACCAAACCTTTATCTCCTACTAAAAATGCGGCACCAATAGCTTCTTCCAAAATGGGTTCTATCCCAGCGACTAAAGTAAGTTTTGAATTAAAGTCTGTACGAAGGGTACGAATTTCATCAAGTACTTGGATCGCCATCTCCGTCGTATGTAAAATATTTGATAAAGTTTTTTGATCTTTATTTTTATTATAGATATTCCGTAGTGCCTTTATTTTCCCCTCAAGTTGAGTCAACAAATCATGCTTATCTCCTATGATTTCAAAATCGTCCAAGTTTATTTTTGTATAAGGATCGTTATCTTCTATGGGAAACAGATTACTATTAATCGCTTTTTGATAAAATGACAAGGCCTCTTCTGGATTGTTTTCTAAATAAAAATCTCCCATATTGGTATATGTAGAACTAAGTACCTGGTCAAGTTTAGCTTTGTTTAATTTATAAAATATTTTCTTGTGATCTAAAGCTTTATTTAAATCCTCAATTGCCTTTTCTTTTTCATTCATTTTGGTATAACAAATCCCTCGATTGTTATAAAATCGCCCTAAGAAATAATCTTTGTACTCCTTTTTCTGAGGAATTTTTTTAATAGCATCTTCGAAATATTGAATGACATCTTCGTGTTTCCCGTCATCTACCAAAGCTCCTCCAATCAAATCATAACATTCTGCTATTCTCAATGTATCCTTATTTGTTTCATAAGCCTCCTTACTCTTTTTAAAAGATGTAATGGCATCGTCATAAGATTTCTGGTCACACAGAACAACTCCAATATTTTTATGAAACTTCGCTTTATCCGATAATTTTTTAGCATTGTTCAAGGCTTGTTCATAATATTCTTTTGCTTTTTCGTATTGTTGCAATTCCTGGTGGCAGAACCCTAGTTGGTTATAACTATCACTAAGTTTAGAATCGTTGATAGCGGCCCTAATTTTCATCGCTTTTTCATAATGCGGAATGGCTTCTTTATATAATTTAGCTTCCGAACGAGCAATTCCAGCAGTATGATACCATTTCCCCATATTTTTCTTCATCTCTCCTTCAGGTCTTGGATAAAGTTGAGTATATATTATAAAAAGACTATCGAAAGCACTGAATGCCTTTTGTTGATAGCTCTTGTTAAAATATCTACATACGTTCGTCGCCCAGAAACG
>JAHDGC010000469.1:0-3784 GCA_020627865.1 Saprospiraceae bacterium
TCAGCAAGGTATGTTATTTTATTTTTTAATGCAACTTTTTTGGTGATTTTTAATCAAAAAAGTTATTTTTATGCTTTTGACTGTTCTATTCCTCCCAAATTTTACTTTCCTCCGTTTTCCTTTCAAATATTTTAAAACAATAATCGTGAGGATTTTTATCATCTGCTTTATGCGGATCTTCAAAAACCATATCCCATTCTTTCCAATCTGGTTCCGGAAAGAAAACATCTCCTTTGAGGTCAATATCTACTGTCGTTAAGTAAAGTCGATCAAGGTAAACCATACCCAATTCATAAATCTGTGCCCCTCCGATAATGAACACCTCTTCCTCTCCATTATCTTGGGCAAGTTGCAAAGCATCTTCTAATGAATATTTAACAATACAATTAGATGCAATAAAATAAGGATTTCGGGTAATGATAATATTTGTTCTTTTGGGGAGTGGTCTACCAATAGATTGGTAACATTTTCTGCCCATAATGATATGGTGTCCAAGCGTTACTTTCTTGAAATATTTCAGGTCGGCTGGCAGATACCAAGGAATATCGTTGTCTTTGCCTATCGTATAATCATTGGCAACGGCCACTATTGCAGAGATAATCATGCTTTTTGTTTTAATGATGAGCGCACTTTAAAAAGCAAAGTTACGATATTCCCTTAATATGGATTTAAGGAGTATTGAGATTAATGACTAATAATTGATATAATTTGAAAAAAGACCAGAAGCTATTACTACAAATCATAAAAAAATCAATAATTTGGATTTTTATTAGAATTATTATTTCCAGCCGCTTTCAAATTTATGGCAAAAGCTAAAAAACAGAAAAAAGTTACAACCAAAGTAAAATCAGTACCTGTGGATAATACGATAGGCTTTCTAGCAAACCGCAGATTGCACTGTATCCTGATTTTCCTGTTTGGATTTGTCTTGTATGCGAATACCCTATTCCACGATTATACACAGGACGATGCTATCGTGATCTATGATAATATGTTCACAACACAGGGCATTTCTGGAATTCCAGGCATCCTGAAATATGATACCTTCTATGGATTTTTCAAGGAAGAAGGCAAGGCGAATTTGGTATCTGGTGGTCGTTATCGCCCCTTGACGCTCGTCATGTTTGCCATTGAATACTCTATTTTTGGCAAGAACCCTTTTTGGGGGCACCTTATTAATATATTATTATTCGGATTAACCAGTGTATTGCTCTATTTGCTCATGCTAAAACTATTGGCACCGGAAAAGGCGAGCAATTATGCCGCCTTTGTCGCATTGGCTACGGCCTTGCTCTTTGTCGCTCATCCTATTCATACCGAGGCGGTTGCGAATATCAAGGGACGTGATGAAATCCTTACCCTTCTAGGAAGTTTAGGAGCAGTTTATTTTTGCTTGAAAGCCTATTATGAAGAAAAGATGATGTGGGGTATTCTTGCTGCCGGAATTTTCTTTTTATCCTTGTTTTCCAAGGAGAATGCGATTACTTTTCTCGCCATCATCCCTCTAGTATTTTATATTTTTACAAAAGCTAAGACCAGTTATATTATCAAAATAATGGTGCCATTTCTGGTTGCAACCTTTCTTTTCTTGGGCATCCGTTCTGCCGTTATCGGGATGCAGTTCGGTGGCGAACCTATGGAATTGATGAATAATCCTTACCTGAAAATTGAGGGCAACCGGTATGTCCCTTTTACGGCAGGGGAAAGGTCGGCTACGATTTGCTACACTTTGGGGAAATATGTCCAATTACTATTTTTCCCGCATCCCCTGACCCACGATTACTATCCCCGACACGTTGATATTATGAAGTGGGGCAATTGGAAAGTGTTGCTAAGCTTGATGCTGTATCTTGTCATGATTGTTTTTGCGCTTTGGGGTTTGAAAAAGAAAAACCATCTGGCTTTTGGTATCCTCTTTTATTTGATCACCTTATCCATCGTGTCGAATATTGTTTTCCCGATAGGGACGAATATGGCCGAGCGGTTTATGTTCATGCCTTCTGTGGGGTTCTGCTTTGTGATTGCCATTTTATTGTATAAGCTTTCACAAAAAATGGCCTCTAAAGATCTACTGAGCTTTAAGCAACTTTATCCAGGATTGGGTGTTGCTATGCTGGTTTCTTTATTATTTGCGGTTAAAACCATCAGTAGGAATATGGCTTGGAAGGATAACTATACCCTATTTACAACCGATGTGCATACTTCCCAAAGGAGTGCGAAGTTATTGAATGCTGTAGGAGGCGAATTGACGACCTTATCCGCAAAGAAAGAATATGAGGGAAGACGCAAGGCCATGTTGACAGAATCCATAACTTACTTAAATAAAGCCCTGAAAATTCATCCAAACTATAAAAATACTTATCTCCTGCTGGGAAATACGTATAATTATTTGGAACAATATGAGTCTTCTATCAGTAGTTATAATAAGGCTTTGCAACTTGACCCTAATTATAAAGATGCCAAGAATAATTTGGGGATAACTTATAGAAATGCCGGAAGGTTCTATGGTGAGAAAAAAGGGGATTTGCAAAAATCGTTGCAGTATTTAACCAAGGCCTATGAGTTTCGTCCGGATGAGTATGAAACCCTCCGATTGTTAGGTGTGGCGTATGGTATCAGTGGAGATAATGTCAAAGCTATTGATTTCTTTACGAAGGCGACAAAGGCGCAACCAGAGAATGCTGACGCCATGTTTAATCTGGCCAGTGCGTATTTCCAAGCGGGGAATCAGGCCAAGGGAGAGGAATTCCGCCAAAAGGCACTGGCGCTTGACCCCAATATTGAACAGGAAAGGAGCCGCCCCAAAAAGTAGCCATCTATAAATCGGTGCACTGACAGTTCGTTTGCTATGTCTCTTTTTGTTGAGGCATAGGTCTTATCATCATGTGGCTATTTACAAACCACTACATTAGCTAAAAGCAAAAATCGTGAAATTTAATATCCTATTTTCCTTATTCATCGCTTTATGTTGTTTGGGTTTTACCCGAGATAAAGCCGATGAAGAATTAATGAGTAATCCCGGCAATGAGGCAGAAAGCCTGTGGGTAGATTCGCTCTTCAACGAACTATCCGAAGAGGAGCGGTTGGGCCAGCTTTTCATGATTCGAGCACATTCGAATCTTGGAGCAGATCATGTTGCAAAAGTGGAAACCATTATCAAGCAATTCCATGTTGGTGGGCTTTGTTTTTTTCAGGGCACACCGGAAAAGCAGGCGGAACTGACGAACCGCTATCAGAAACTGGCTAAAAAAGTACCCTTGATGATTTCTATGGATGCGGAGTGGGGATTGGGCATGCGTTTTAAGGAAAACGCCATCAGTTACCCGAAGCAATTGATGCTGGGAGCTATTCAAGATAATACTTTGATTTATCAAATGGGGCGGGAGATTGCCCGAGAACTTCGCCGGCTTGGGGTACATATCAATTTTGCTCCGGTGGCGGATGTGAATAACAACCCCGATAATCCCGTAATTAATACCCGCTCTTTCGGGGAAGATCGCTTGAATGTTGCCGTAAAAAGTTACATGTATGCACAGGGTCTTCAGGATGGTAATGTGATGGCTTGTGCCAAACATTTTCCTGGGCACGGGGATACGGATGTGGATTCTCATCTCGATTTGCCCATCATAGGGCATGATATGGAACGGTTGGATAGTATCGAACTTTTTCCCTTTAGGGTATTGGCGCAGCATGGCATCCAAAGTATGATGGTAGCCCACCTCCATGTGCCTGTTATTGATGATAGGGAAAACATGCCGACGACTTTATCTCGGTATGCTCTTGA
>JAHDGC010000469.1:3884-6186 GCA_020627865.1 Saprospiraceae bacterium
CTTGGCCTTATCGCGCCTCAATCTGTTGTGGAAAAAGACATTCGGGCAGAATTGAATAGCCCGCAAGGGAAGAGTATCAAGCGGAAATTGATAAAAAATGCGCTGACCTTGGTTCGGAATAAAGATGGTTTGATCCCGTTTAAACGGTTGGATACTTTGGAAATCGCCTGTGTCAGTATCGGTTCTGGAAAAGAAACAGTTTTTCAACAAACCCTTCAAAATTATGCTAAAATAAAGATGTTAACGACATCAAAAGAGATCAGTAGTTCGAGGCATACTAGGTTCTTGAAGGAATTGGCCAAATATGATGTTACCATCGTGAGCCTACATGATTTGAGCAGCTATGCTTCCAAGGGGTTCGGGATTACGGCCAGTACGAAGAAATTTATATCTGAACTGAATAAGGTAACCAAAGTAGTTTTGGTAGATTTCGGAAACCCTTATGCTTTGAAATATTTTGATGAACTGGAATGGGTGCTTGAAAACTACACGGAAGATGAGATGGCACAAGACTTGGCGGCTCAGGCACTATTTGGAGCTTTCCCAATTTTGGGGCGACTTCCGGTGACGGCTTCTAAACGGAGTAAATTTAACACGGGTGTGACCACCAATGAACTGTTTCGCTTGTCTTATGGTTTGCCAGAATCTGTAGGATTGAATGGGAAAATTTTAGAACAAATAGACGGGATTGCTCTGGATGCGATTGTCCAAAAAGCAACTCCGGGATGTGTGGTATTGGTGGCCAAAGACGGGAAGGTTGTTTTTAATAAAGCTTATGGGCACCATACTTACGATAAAAAAATACCTGTACAGACTACAGATATTTATGATTTGGCTTCTTTGACGAAAATTCTGGCGACAACACTAGCGGTTATGAAATTGCAGGAAGAAGGGAAGCTCAGTTTATACGATCCTATCGGGAAATATTTGCCATCTCTAGCTGGGACAAATAAGGCCGACTTGATTATCGAGGATATTCTCGCGCATAGGGCTGGTCTCCGCCCTTGGATTCCTTTTTACGAAGAAACCATTAGTAAAAAATATAAAAAACCCTTGCCTGAATACTATAGTAAAAGCAAGAAAGAAGGCTTTGATATTCCGGTAACGGAAAGTTTATACATGAAAACGGATTATGTGGATGAAATCTGGAAGCAAATTCGGGAGTCGGAGCTGTTGAGCCATCGGAATTATCGGTATAGTGACCTAGGGTTCTATTTGATGTCAGAAATTATAGAAAAATTATCAGGAAAACCAATTGATGTTTATGTTCAGGATGAGTTCTTTACCCCACTTGGTCTAAGTAACACCTGCTATAATCCAGCAAATAAATTTTCTAAGAAAACTATTGTCCCTACTGAAAAAGACAAGTACTTCCGGCGGCAAAAAATACATGCCTATGTTCATGACATGGGAGCGGCCATGTTGGGTGGTGTTTGTGGCCATGCGGGGCTTTTCGCCAATGCTAACGATGTGGCCATTTTGATGCAATTGTTCTTGAATAATGGATACTATGGCGGCAAAAAATACCTTGATCCTGCAACGGTTAAGCGGTTTACGCGTCGTCACCATAAGGCTACTCGACGGGGAATAGGTTTTGATATGAAAGAGCTTTCTGAACAGAGAGATGTGAATATGTCTGAAATGGCACCTGCTTCTACTTTTGGGCACATGGGTTTTACGGGAACGGTCGCTTGGGCGGATCCAGACAACAACATTACTTATATCTTTTTGTCTAACAGGACGTATCCTTCTATGAAAAATTATAAGTTGAATAAGGAAGATTATCGGCCTAGGATTCAGTCTATGATTTATGATGCGATGGAGGGGTATTAAGGAGAGTAGAGACCGCTTTGCTGAGAGAGTAGAGACCCTGCCTGTCGTGCGACAAGCAGGCAGGCATTCGTTTCACTCATTGTCAGAAGTCAGACGCCGTAGGAGTTTAAGCTTGGGATTTGATCGTTTGCTCGGGAAGGATGCTGCTTTGGTCGGTAGGGTCAGTCGAGAACTAAATAATCTGTGGAGCATATCAAACGATTGTAAAAATCCATTTGCGTTTTTTTATTTACCTTTGAAATCATTAATTTTCTTGTAAACAAGCAAGCATGAATCTGCCCTTTAGGATAGCCCGACGTTATCTTTTTGCAAAAAAATCAACAAATGCCATCAATATCATTTCTGGCATTTCGGTATTTGGGATTGCTGTAGGCACCGCAGCACTGATTCTGGTATTGTCTGTTTTCAATGGATTTGAAGAATTAATCACTGGACTGTTCAGTAATTTTAATCCAGATGTTAAAATTAT
>JAHDGC010000470.1 GCA_020627865.1 Saprospiraceae bacterium
TCTCCGGAATAATTAGAGCCACCTACAAGTACCCCAAGGTCCATGAATTGTGCAGAAGTAGAAATTTGAAAAAAGAGGAGAAGAACAAAAGCGCTACAAAATTTTTTCATTCTGGCCATTTGTTGGTTGTTTTGGTTGTGAAAATGCTGGGGTAAGAAATAAGGGTAGGATACATTCAATACAAAAAAACTACAAAAAAAGTTCAGAAAAGATTATGCCATTTCGAGAATCTGTAGTCTTTATAAGTGACAGGGGGTAATAATGAAATGAGAGATGTTTGATATGCGATGTATGTATTTTGTTGTGCCTCCAATTCGATTCATACTAAAAAAGGAGAAAACTAATTATGTTGGTACGAACTTTTGCGAGTGCAGTCCAAGGAGTGGATGCACAAACCATTACGGTTGAAGTGAATGCGGGTGGCTTTGTTCAGACGGGGATATTTTATCACCTTGTGGGTTTGCCAGACAATGCAGTTAAGGAAGGCTTTCAGCGGATTGAGGCCGCTATTAAGAATATCGGTTTGGATTTTTTGCGGTTGAAGATTGTGGTAAATCTTGCTCCGGCAGATATTCGGAAAGAAGGATCAGCCTATGATTTGCCGATAGCTTTGGCCGTTATCGGGAGTTTGAAAAATATGAATCCCGAAAAGCTAGAGGACTATGTTATTATGGGGGAACTAGCGTTAGATGGTGGTCTTCGTCCAATTCGAGGAGCACTTCCGATAGCGATACAGGCTCGAAAAGATGGTTTTAAGGGGATTTTGTTGCCCAAGCAAAATGCAAAAGAAGCTGCGATCGTCAATGATATTGAAGTATATGGTATTGAAAACCTGAGGGATGCTGTAGATTTTTTTAATGGTATTACAACACTGGAACCAACGGTTGTAGATACAAATAAAGAATTTTTTAATCTACAGAACAATTATGAAATAGATTTTTCGGATGTCAAAGGGCAAGAGAACATCAAGCGGGCGATGGAGCTGGCAGCGGCAGGTGGGCACAACTTGATTTTAATTGGTCCGCCGGGTGCTGGGAAAACGATGTTGGCTAGGCGGCTGCCGACAATACTACCTTCATTGAACTTAAATGAAGCGTTGGAAACGACCAAGATCAGTTCTGTAGCTGGTGTGTTGGATGCGAATCAGTCTTTGGTTACGGTTCGCCCTTTTCGTTCTCCCCATCATACCATCAGTGATGTTGCTTTGGTTGGTGGCGGTTCCAATCCGATGCCCGGAGAAATTTCATTAGCACATAATGGTGTTTTGTTCTTAGATGAATTACCGGAGTTCAAAAGAGCCGTGTTAGAGGTATTACGGCAACCCTTGGAACAGCGAAAAGTGACCATTTCAAGGGCAAAGATGAGTGTGGATTATCCTGCAAGTTTTATGTTGGTGGCTTCTATGAATCCGTGTCCTTGTGGCTACTATAATCATCCGGAGAAGGAATGTGTTTGTAGCCCGGGTGTGGTAAAACGTTACTTGAATAAAATCTCTGGCCCCTTGTTGGATCGGATCGATTTGCATGTTGAGGTGACACCTGTTTCCGTGGCGGAGTTGTCCAAGTTTGAGCGGCCGCAGGAAACGAGTTTGGATATTGCGAAAAGGGTCGTGGAGGCAAGGGTGATTCAGAATGATCGTTTTAAAGATTTTAAGGATATTAATTGTAATGCGCAAATGCCGAGTCGGATGGTGCGGGAGGTTTGCCTTTTGCGTCCGGAAGGTGTTGCTTTGTTGCGGACGGCAATGGAGAAATTACAGCTTTCGGCTCGGGCGTATGATCGGATTTTGAAGGTGGCACGGACGGCTGCAGATCTGGGGAATTCGGAGGCGATAGAGGTGGTGCATTTGGCGGAAGCGATACAGTATCGGAGTTTGGATCGGGAGGGGTGGGCTGGGTGATGGTATTTGTGTGAAAATGACTCAAGACCGATGTATGGAAAACTCGACGTAATTTTTTGTTCATGTTTTTATTTGATTGTGATAATTTTATTATTGCGCACTTATTTTATTCAACTTTTTTAAAGTAAATTACCCACTCATCCGTCTTCCATAGAAATGACGACCAATATGGCTAATCAAATGGCTGAAAAACGGGAACGAAGGATCAGTAAGGTAATTAATGAATATGGCAATCGGCTTTTCCGGTTTATTCGGGGAAGGGTGCCTACGAATGCCGATGCGGAAGATATTGCCCAGGAGGTTTGGTATCAATTGAGTCGAGTGGTCGAACTGGACTCTATTGAGCAGCTTAGTGGTTGGCTTTTTCGGGTGGCTCGGAATCGGATTACGGATAGTTATCGTAAGCAAAAGCCGGATTTGTTGGAGGATAAAAATTTTGAAAATGAAGATGGTCGTTTTGATTTTAAGGATATTTTAATAGCGGATTCCGTTTCTCCCGAGGAGGAAAACCTGAAGGAAATTTTCTGGGAGGAACTGTTTAAGGCATTGGATGAATTACCGGAAAAGCAGAGGAATGTTTTTATTTGGAATGAGCTAGAGGATCAAACTTTTCAGGAAATTGCAGACCGTACTGGAGAAAATATTAAAACCTTGATTTCGAGGAAACGATATGCGGTGCAGCATCTGCGGGTGCGATTAGAGGCATTGTACGAAGAATTCTTTGATTCGTAGAAACGCAATGCATTGCGTTTCTACGAATCAATTATTTTTCCTATTCAAAAATGATGATAAAATAAAGAACCATGTTTAAGAAAGACAAGTATTCCCGGCACAGAATGACCCTTGCCAAAGCAATGTTCTTTATTGCGGTATTTCTTGCATTGGCGGCAGGTGCGGCATGCTTGGTTATGGTTTTATGGAATGCGATTTTGCCGGATGTTGCGGGGGTTAAGCCTTTGAACTTCTGGAAGGCCGCGGGTTTGTTGCTTCTTGCTAAGATTCTGTTTGGCGGTTTTAGACCAGGACGTTGGAGACGTAGACATCATTGGAGGAAGAGATGGATGGCTATGAGTGAGGAAGAACGCCGGGAGGCGAAGTTGCGTTGGAAAGAGCGTTGTAAGCGAAGAAATTCTGAGGATGAAAAAGGAGTATGACAGTTAATTTGTTAAAAGATAAGAATTGAAACTTGCAATAGCAATTTAAAATTGTTATTATAAGCAAAACAGTTAAGCTATCTATGACAAAAGACAGGACGCTATCTACAGCCATACATATTCTCTGCATTCTAGGGGTTCTTAGAGATGAGCTTGTCAGCAGCACGCATATAGCGAAGAGTCTGCAAACAAATCCTGGTCTTGTGAGGCGTATGCTTTTAAAATTATCTGAAAGTGGTTTGATTGAATCCACCAAGGGTAAGGGCGGAGGAAGTAAACTAGCGAAATCAGCAGATAAGATTACACTTGATGAGATATATAAAGCAGTTAGTTATGGACCAATATTTGGCTCATTTGAAAAGGAGCCTTATCAACCTTGTAATATTAGTTGTTCAATGGGAGGAATCCTTAAAGATGTCTACGACAATTTAGAGTACGATCTTCAAAAAAGTATGAAGAAAATCAAACTTTCAGAAATCATCAGTAGAATAAAATAAAAAATTTAGCATTAAATGTTACTATTAAAGTAACATTTAATGTATCTTTGGGAAATAAAATGAGAAACTGCGGTCGGCGACTGTGGATTCATTCAACTCTAATTGATAACAATATTTTAAAACAAAAACATGAAAAAACAATTATTATCTATAGCCATATTTACTGCACTATTATGTGGTTGCAGTGATGATGATACAAGTAGTAATCAACCGATTATCTTTGATGAGGTAGTCACTGCACTCGGTGGTGAGGACGCTCTTCGCGAATTAACTCAATTTCAAGTCGATGCAAGTGGCAATCGATGGACTAGTTTTGAAGCACCAAAACCAGACGGGTTGATGGAGGCTAGTACGTATAGCGCAACATATATGTTTGACCTTAGCAGTGATAACTTACGGGTAGATGGGTTGCGTACACCTTTATTTGAAGGCATGGCACTTTTTGGTGAGTCGCCTTATCGCATTGTATTGAATGGTGACATTGGAGCCCAAAGCGAACAAGTAGGTTTTATCCCTCCTGGAAATATGACATCGCAAGCGGTGGGAGCCTTGAACACGCAACAACGTTTGTTTAATCCACATATATATATACGGGAAGCATTGCTTGATAACTCTTTGATCAAAAACGGTACGGATATATCCATCAATGGCCGTCCACATCACGTGCTTATATTTAGTGGCAAACACGCTGAGATTAGTTTTTTTGTGGATGAAGAAACTTATCTTATCTCGAAACTTGAAACAACTGAGAATCACCCTTTGGTTCGTGATAATGCGACTGAAGTTGTCTACACAGAATGGACGGATCAAAGTGGAATTAAATTTCCTCAGAAGATTGAGTTGATAGCTGGTGACTTGACTGTCCAAGAAGAAACACGGAGTGCCATAAATACAAATCCTAATTTTGATACTGGTGTATTTGATCTTCCAGCTACAGCAGACAATCCAATGGTAGATGAAACGGCACTTTCATTTGGTGAACAAAGCCACCAATGCGTTGAAGCATTTTTCCAAATGGGTTTTCAATATTCAGAAAGGCCAGAAATAGCTATATCGGAGATCGTTCCCGGCATATCATTACTGTCAGGTGCGATGGCAAACTCATTGGCTGTTTCATACAACGATGGTGTTATTGTATTGGAAGCACCTGCATCACCCAAACATGGCGATAATCTTATTGCTGAAATTAGTACGCTTTTTCCTAATAAAAGCATCACGCATATTATCCAAAGCCATCATCATAAAGATCATGCTGCGGGTGTTCGCTCCTTTGTTGCATCAGGAGCAACGCTTGTTGTTGGTCATGGTATTGGTAACTTTTGGCGTAATGAGATATTAACTGCTCAATCTACTATCCGACCTGATAACTTATCGACAATGAATAGTGCTTTAGGTGAAGTTGAAGAGATTGATGCAAACGGTACCTTTGTTATTGATGATGGAACAGTGAAGGTCACAGCATATCATATACCATCGAACACGCATGCTGACGATATGTTGCTTACGGTGGTTGATCTAGATAGTGCTCGTTATGTATTTGTGTCTGATTTATACAATGCTGGATTTGGATTCACTGTTGTTCAAGGTGGGCCAGAAGCTTTTTTTAACAATATGAGAGCACTCAATATTATTGACGATGAGTGCGAATCAACTGTGCCATTAACAATTATACCTGCGCATGGCGTGCCAACAACACTGGAAGGAGCAATCGCTGAGTTATCGGGTGTAGGTATCAATGTCGGGTGTCCATAATAATTTGATGAAAAGTACAAGTCTTGCAAATATAGGTTACTGACCCTTCTTTAGGTTCATAAAACAAAGCCTCAGCTATTTACGTGCTGGGGCTTTGTTTGTATGATGATTATTGAGCATCCTTTGGAGACGAGATACAAGAAAATATGAATCAAAATGTCGTTATAATAATCTCATAGCCAATGCTTTAAGGTTTTGCTTTCAAAAAAAATAAAAAAAATCCCCTTTTTTTAAAGTAATCGCTCCACTGCTTCGTCTTCCATAACAAATACGCAATTTGAGCATGTACATTCGCTGAGATTGCAAGATTTGTTAACCATTAAAAATCAATCATAATGACACCTTTTAAGAAATTTTTTGTCATGGCCATAGGGATCATGTTACTGTTTTTTGTAGCTAAGGTCGTTTTTGTCGCCTTCGTTGCAGCAGCGATTATGAGTGTCCTTTATGCCGTTTACCGTAGGGTAAGAGATTTTATTACTTACGACAGATATGGGGAGTCTTATATTCCAGCGTACAATAACCGGAGCTTGTATAGCAATCGGAATAGTGGCGTAGAACCTTTGTTTTATGGAGATACACCCAAGAATAGTCGTAAGACAGTTCATAATGTCCGTTTTATCAAAGCCATCTAGATGGCAAAATAAAGAGGATAATTTTTCAAACTTAAAAAAATGATTATGTGTAACAAAGCAGCGTTTTATAAACAAAGAAACCATCATTGTGCGAGCAAATTCAAGAGTTATTATGGGGAGCATCCGAGGAGGAAGGCTTGGAGAGAAAAATTCCGAGCAACCTTTAATATCCCGCCTGCGAATGTTCGGGAATTGGATGACAAATATGAACTTTACTTGTTCGCTCCAGGATTGCAAAAGGAGGA
>JAHDGC010000002.1:0-7075 GCA_020627865.1 Saprospiraceae bacterium
AGAGAACCCACAACCCAAGGAAATTGATGTCTATCCCCATGATAGAATAGGGGACATCACCATTGCAGCAGCCGTTTCTGGTATCATCGGGGCTAAAATATTTGCCATTATCGAAGACTTACCCAGCTTCTTTGCTGATCCCATTGGTGTCTTTTTTTCCGGTAGTGGTATGGCCATATATGGTGGCTTGATCGGTGGGTTTGTATTCTGCTATTTTTATTTAAAACGCCTGAAAATAACCCCGATTCACGTTATGGATGCGGTAGCACCTGCTTTAATTGTTTCCTATGGGGTAGGAAGGTTGGGATGCCATTTTTCTGGAGATGGTGACTGGGGAATTGTCGCAGAAACGGCCAAACCGAGCTGGTTCATTTTTCCCGATTGGGCATGGTCTTTCAATTACCCGCACAATGTCTTGAGCGAAGGGGTATTGATGGCAGATTGCAAGTGGCGGTATTGCCATGAGCTGGCGCAGGCCGTATATACGACCTCCATCTGGGAGTTTGTTTTTGCCATGTGTATGGGCGCTTTTTTGTGGAGTATTCGTAAGCGAATCACTATTCCTGGGATATTGTTTTCTATTTATCTTTTCCTCAATGGTTTTGAACGGTATTTTATTGAGAAAGTCCGTGTCAATGATCGCTATGATTTCCTAGGATTCGATACCACACAAGCGCAGCTGATTGCCATGTTTCTGATGTCGTCGGGTATTATCGCTGGGTTAATTTGCTGGCGAAACGGTAAATCTGCCGTAAATGCCTGATAGATCAGGTATAAGGAGCTGAAAAATGCATCCTTTTTACATTTCGTCATGTCTTTTTACTTGCCTAAGTTTGTCAAAAGACTTCAATACAAAAATCAAGTAATATTTTATTACTTTTGCAGTTCGATTAATGAAAATGTAGGAAAGTTGAAGAATTTACTACATTTTTTACACTTTGAACGAGATAAATTTGCCTGATTGGTATTATGACAGGCAGTAAAGTGATTATTCGTATGCTTATTTAATTTAGTGGTTGTGTTCAAAATCTAGCTACATAGGAATAAATTTAATGATCAAAAGCCAAGAACGTGCGAACCTGTCTGCGTGACTCGTCAGGCAGGCTAATCACTAACAACAAATCACTCCTGCCTGTCGTGCGACAAGCAGGCAGGTTTTAACACCGCTTGCGGTATACAACAAAGTAACTCAATGGATTCATTTAAAAGACTTAAAACGATTACAGGCTGGATAGTCTTCGCTATAACCTTTTTTGTTTATTATCTTTCTGTAGAACGAACCGGAAGTTTATGGGATTGTGGTGAGTTTATTACTGGAGCTTACAAACTGGAGGTGGTTCACCCGCCTGGGGCACCTTTATTCATCTTGATTGGAAGAATGTTTACCTTCTTGGCTGAAATCATATCCAGTAATCCGGCTGATATTGCCTTTGCGGTAAACCTCATGTCTGGGATGTGTTCTGCATTTTTGGCCATGTTTATCTGTTGGACAACAATTAGGCTGGGCAAAATGGTATTGGTAGGCCGAGATGAAGCCGTTGAGGGTGGTGATGTTTATGCTTTGTTAGGGGCAGGACTCATCGCGGGACTTTGTTCGGCATGGATTTCCTCCGTCTGGTTTTCTGCCGTTGAGGGCGAGGTGTACTCCATGTCTTCCTGCTTTACGGCAATGACCCTTTGGGTGGTGGTGAAATGGTATACGATGCCAGATTCTCCCAAGGCGGATCGTTGGATTATACTAGCAATTTATCTGGCCAGTCTTTCTATCGGGGTTCACTTGTTGAGTATCCTGACCTTCCCGGCACTGGCGCTTTTCTATTATTTTAAAAAATACGAGAATCACAATATTATAGGCATGGGGCTTGCTGTTGCGGCAGGACTTGCTTTGATTGTTTTTATACAAAAATTTGTCATCGTTGGGGTGACAACCCTTTGGAGAGGGTTAGAATATATGGCAGTCAATAGCTTTGGATTGCCCTTTCATTCCGGAGCTATTTTAACGGTATTGTTGGTTGGTGCGGCATTGTTCTTCGGAATCCGATTCGCCCACCAGAAGAGGAGTCCATTACTCCAGATGATTTTTGTAGGAACAACCATGATTGTGATCGGATATTCCTTGTTGGGAATTGTCGTCATCCGCGCTAATGCGAATACACCCATCAACATGAATAATCCTTCTGATCCGTTTCGTTTGATGCCTTATATCAACAGGGAACAGTATGGAGAACGTCCGTTTTTATATGGTGCTTATTTTGGTGCCAAACCACAAAAATCTGATACAGAACCTGTTTATGGACAATTGGGTGATAAATATGAAGAAGTAGACCACAAAATTTCTTATGTCTACAAAAATTCGGATAAGATGCTTTTCCCCCGTATGGGAGATTATACACAAGGTCGACCCGAATTGTATAAAAGATATTGGTTAGATGGCAAAGGTGGAAAGCCTAGCCAGATGGATAACCTAAGGTTCATGTTCCGTTACCAATTGGGCTGGATGTACTGGCGGTATTTTATGTGGAATTTCGCCGGACGACAAAATGGGGAGCAGGGCTACCATCCTGATGATCCGCGTAAAGGACACTGGATTTCTGGAATTCCTTTTATTGACAATTACCGGCTTTATGATCAAAGTGATTTGCCGGACACCGAAAAATACAACAAGGCGAGAAATACCTACTATATGCTGCCTTTCCTCTTCGGTTTGATTGGTTTCTTTTTTCACGCTACCCGAAGGCGAAAAGACTTTATTGCTTTACTAACTATGTTCGTGATTACGGGAATCGGTATTGTCATCTACTCGAACCAGCCCCCACATGAGCCTAGGGAAAGGGATTATGTACTCGCGGGTTCCTTCTTCACCTATTGTATCTGGATTGGGTTGGGGATGCTCGCGCTGTTCCGGTATATGCGGGAACGGAATGTTGCTTCTAACATCGCGATGCCGGCTGCATTTGGGCTTGTCTTGCTTGCTCCAATTTTATTGGTAACACAAAATTTTGATGACAATACGCGAAGACATCATAGTGGTGCTAGGGATTATGCCAGCAACTTCCTGAATTCAGTAGAGGAAAATGCCATTATCTTTACCTATGGTGATAATGATACATATCCGCTTTGGTATGCTCAAGAGGTTGAGAATATCAGGCGAGATGTTCGAGTGGTGAATCTGAGTCTGATTGCGGTAGATTGGTATATTGATCAGCTGAGGCGGAAAGTTAACGATTCCCCTCCGATAAAAATGACTGTTTCCGCGAAGGCCATTCGTGGAAAGAAGCGGAACCAGATTATACATTATAGTCCACCCGGTAGAGAAATAGGGGAGATGAGCTTACAGTCGGTGCTGAAATTTATTGGAGAAGATCATCCGCTTGGTGCCGGAGACCGGAGGTTGGAAAGTTATTTGCCGACCAAAAAACTTTTTATTCCGGTGGATAAGCAGGCTGTGATTCGTAATAAAGTTGTTGACCCAAGGGATACGACACTCCAGATTGTGGATCGGATGAATTTTACGATAAAAAATAACCAGTTGCTGAAAGGAGATGTTGCTGTACTGGACATCATTGGTTCCAATATTTGGGATCGCCCAGTCTATTTTGCGGTCACCTGCCGTCCAGAATCCTTAATGGGACTGGATGATTATCTGCAATTGGAAGGATTGGCTCTCCGTGTTATTCCTGTGAAATCTAAGAGCGATGATCCGTTGGCTAGGGCTATGGGTATGATGGGTAAAGGACGTATTGATTCGGATATTCTCTACGATAATTTTATGAATAAATTTACTTGGGGTGGTTTTGATAAGCATGATCTTTACGTAGATCGGAGTTATGGACCAAGTATTCAAAGCCATCGGGTGGCGGTTATGCGGGCCGCTGGTGATTTGGTACGTAGAGGAGATCGACAAAAGGCGGTGAGCTTGCTGGATAAATATTTTGAAGCCTTTCCGCACATGAATTTCCCGTATGATTTCAATACCTTACATATCATTCGGGCATACTTAAGTGCTGGGGCTTTTGATAAAGCCAAACCCCATTTGAAAATACTGGCAGAGGAAACCGCAGACTATTTAGAATTTTATTTCTCTATCGGTGATGGCATCTCGGATGTTTTTGCCCAAGATTTTGCTTATGTGGATAGAACCCGAGAGGAATTATTGCGGCTTGTTGCCCAAGGGCAGGATGCTGCATTTAAGGCAGAGATAGAAAAAATGCTTGAGCCATACAAATTGCCGAGTAAATGATGAATACGGAAAAGATAATTATTGGAAGCGATCACGCTGGTTTTGCCTATAAGGAACGCATCATTCAGTTTTTAACTGAAGCGGGATATGAGGTATTGGATATGGGAACAGACTCTGCGGAAAGTGTGGATTATCCGGATTATATCCATCCTTTGGCGGAACGTATAGAAGGAGGGGAGGTTGCACAGGGCATCATTATTTGTGGTAGTGGGAATGGTGTCGCGATGACGGCTAATAAACATCAGGGGATCCGTGCGGCTTTGAGTTGGAATGAAGAATTGGCCATATTGGCTAGGAAACATAATGATGCTAATGTATTGGCGATACCTGCTCGGTTTGTGAGTTTAGAAAAAGCGGAGGGAATGGTGAAGGTGTTTTTGGAAACGGCATTTGAAGGAGGGAGGCATGAGCGGAGGGTGCGAAAAATAGATGTTGATTCTAGATGTTAGATCGTTCGCGTTGCTCACTTTTAGATGTTAGATATTTAGACGTTAGATCGTTCGCGGGTTCACTTTTAGACTACTCGCAGGCTCGTTGTCATTAATTATTTGTGATATGAAAACTCTTAATATTGTTATCGTTTTTTTGCTTTGTAGCTGGAATATGTTCGGGCAGCAACCGACTTTGAATTTAGTGGAAAAAGTAAAGGTTCAGCCACCAGACTATGCAGCCCAATTTGCAGAGACCATTTCCAGTGAGGACTTGAGCAAGCACCTTCATATACTGGCATCAGATGAATTTGAAGGACGCGAAACTGGGGAGCCAGGGAATAAAAAAGCTGCGGAATATATCGCTGAACAATTCCAGTCCTTCGGGTTGCCGGGGATTAGTGAAAACAAGGATTACTTTCAGAAAGTTTCATTTAGCTGGACATCTTGGTCTGAGATTGTCATGCATGTCAAGGGAGAACGATTCAAACACCTATGGAACTTCCTTTCTTTTCCGACCCAAAATGATAACATTCCATTGACAGAAACCAATGAGGTCATCATGTTGGGATATGGCATTGATGATGAAAAATACAGCGATTATAAAAATGTAGATGTAAAAGGTAAGGTTGTTATTGTTTATAAAGGAGAACCCAAGGACGAAAATGGTGTTTCTTTCCTTACAGGAACAACAGAAGAGTCAGCATGGAGTCAGAATTTGGCTACCAAATTGGTCGCGGCGAAAAAGCATGGCGTACGAACGATTTTGATTATTGAGGATCGGCTTCAGGAAGAATTGGGTAAATATCGCCATTATCTGATGGGGCCACGGATTACATTAGGGGAAGAAGCCGCTGTGTACAAAGAATTCGCTAACAATGCATTGGTTTCAACAAATATTGCGAAAGCCCTTATCGGAAAACGCCTGAAAAAAGTGGTCAAGGCCAGAGAGAAATATTGGAAAAAAGGAAAGCCTAAAGCGGTTAAATTAAAAACCAAATTTTCCTTTAAACAAAGTAAATCAGAAAAAACACTGGCTGGAGAAAATGTGCTGGGCTACATCGAGGGTACAGATCCGGAATTGAAGCATGAATTGGTTGTCATCACGGCGCATTATGATCATCTTGGGAAGAGAGGAGATGGTATTTACAATGGTGCTGATGATAATGGCTCTGGAACATCTACAGCGATAGAAGTGGCGCAGGCGCTTGCAGAGGCGAAGGCCGCAGGGCAAGGAACACGTAGGAGTGTGCTCGTGATGTTGGTGACGGGAGAGGAAAAGGGTTTACTAGGTTCTCAGTATTATACAGAGTTTCCAACTTTCCCGCTAGAAAATACGATTGCAAACATCAACATAGATATGGTCGGGAGGGTAGATGAAAAATACAAGGATAATCCGGACTATATTTATGTGATTGGATCGGATCGACTGAGTACGGAATTGCATGAAATTAATGAAGCCGCTAACAAAGAATATACAAATCTCGTTTTAGATTACACTTATAATGCCGAAGATGATCCTAATCGGTACTACTACCGCAGTGATCACTACAACTTTGCGGAAAAAGGTATCCCTGCTATTTTCTACTTTAATGGTACCCATCCTGATTATCACCTGACATCAGATACGGTTGAAAAAATCAATTTTGACAAAATGGAAAAAATCGGGAAGTTGGTTTTCCACACGGCTTGGAAATTGGCCAATAGGGATAAACGGATTATTGTGGATGTTCCGCAGAAAAAATAAAATGTTCTGCAAAAAAAACGTCGTAGAGACGCCATGCATGGCGTCTCTACGACGTTTTTTTTAGGATAAATTCCTGAAATTAAAATAAAAAAAGGCGAGTATAAGACCAGTGTTACCCCCCAATAAACTGGTCTTACTCACCAATATCAAGGTTTTTTACAACCTTAATAATCTCTGTAAGTTTCCCTTCCTTAGTGTTATACTATAATGTTCGGGAGGGTCGAGGGGAAATAACACAGAGATATATTATTAATAACAAAACAATTGCAAGAGTGGTTTTGTGTATTAAGATACCAGATTATATGCTTGATGCCTAAAGACATATAGATAAAATCCGGCCATATAATTAGCTTTTAAAAAGTGAGTAAAAGATTAACGTACCCCCCAATAAGTTAATCTGTACTCACCTGTTAAGACCACATCTGGTCTTAAATCGTTCTAAGTTCTTTATCCTTTTCTATAGGCTTTCATCTACTTGCCGGGAGGAGAAAGAGGGGAACTATAAACGGTTTTCAACAAGAAAATAATTTGTTCTTTTAAACTTAAAAAAGTGAGTAATGAGATCAGTGTTACCCCCCAATAAACTGATCTCACTCACTGTTTTTGGTCACTTCTGACCAGAAATTTTTGCAAGTTCTTTCTAAATCATCACACATTCAT
>JAHDGC010000002.1:7175-34924 GCA_020627865.1 Saprospiraceae bacterium
CCAGAAATTTTTGCAAGTTCTTTCTAAATCATCACACATTCATGCTAATGAGGGGTAAGGGGAACATTATGCAAAATTTCTATTATGGACTTTTTTTCAAAATAAGAGTGAGCAGTGAGACCGGTATTACCCCCCAATAAACCAGCCTCCACTCACCGTTTAAGATCACTTCTGATCTTTTCTTTTATGTCTTTTCAACGCAATGTTTTTAACAAGACACATACAATTCTAATACTCAACTTCTCCGTGGGAGGACATTCAAAATTGAGCAGGGATGTTAGAATTTGTAACAGCTATTTGATAACCAATTACGATTTCGTGTATTGCAAGAACAAGGCCACAATAGCCTAATTCCTGGCGTTTAGTTTTTCAAAAAGTGACATATCTTTTTGAGGAATAAGACCTATAATCTTTATATGAAAACTACCGGAATGCACGGTTTGTAGGATATATTAGTTTGGAAAATGAAGTGTTTTGATGACGGGAATACTGCTTTAAATTATGTTTACTTTTTATCAATAATTTTTTGATATCGTATGAAAAGGTTAAAATTCGAGCGGGAAATTTGGACGATATCAGTAGGAGTACTGTGCTTGTTTGTACGATATTTTGTGGGTATAGATGCAGTGGAATGACAAAAATGCAGGTATAGGAAGCCTTTTTACCTGTTGATTTTCTTAAAATAGGCCAATTTGACAGCAAAATTCCAATGGCACAGGCTTTGAAGTTGGGTAAATTAGCCCTTGGACACAGAAGTGCTGGTATGTGAAAACAATTTTTGTGGATCAAGGAGCCAAATGTATAAATCAAAAAGCGTAATTATGAAAAAAGGTAATATCTCCGTACAAACGGAAAATATTTTTCCCATTATCAAACAATTCCTATATTCCGATCAGGAAATATTTTTAAGAGAACTTGTCTCTAATGCTGTTGATGCTACCTCCAAAATCAAGACCCTTGCTTCCAGAGGAGAACTAAAATCTGAGCTGGGTGATCTCACGATTGATGTTGTTGTGGATAAAGAAGCCAAAACCCTTACGATCAAGGATAGGGGGATTGGGATGGATGAAGAGGAAGTAAAAAAGTACCTGAATCAGGTCGCTTTTTCTAGTGCACAGGAGTTTCTTGAAAAATATGAAAAGGATAGTGGCATCATTGGCCATTTCGGTTTAGGCTTTTACTCTGCCTTTATGGTAGCGAATCGGGTTGAGGTCGTTACTCGTTCTTACAAAGAAGATACCGTTGGGGTGAAATGGGCTTGTGAAGGTGATCCCAATTACACCATTGAGGATGCCACCCGCGAGGAACGTGGAACGGATATTATCCTACATGTTTCTGATGATGCAAAAGAATACCTGGAAGATAATAGGATTGAGGAGTTGTTGATGAAATATTGTAAATTCCTCCCTGTTCCGATTCGTTTCGGTACCAAAGAGGAAACGATCTATGAAGGAGAGGGAGACGACAAAGAGGCCAAAACCATCACCAAAGATAACATCATCAATAATAGTGAGCCGGCATGGAAGAAATTGCCTGCAAACTTGACGGATGAGGATTATAGGAATTTTTATAAAGAGTTGTATCCGTATAGCCAACCCCCGATGTTCTGGATTCACTTGAATATAGATTATCCGTTTAATCTTACTGGGGTGCTTTTCTTCCCGAAATTGGGTAATAATTTTGAGGTACAGAAAAACAAAATCCAACTTTATTCCAACCAGGTTTATGTTACGGATGATGTGAAGGATATTGTGCCGGAGTTCTTGACCTTGTTGCACGGTGTGATTGATTCTCCGGACATTCCATTGAATGTTTCCAGAAGTTACCTGCAAGCGGATCATAATGTGAAGAAGATCACGGGGTACATTACCAAGAAGGTTGCAGAAAAACTGAATGACCTTTTCTCTAAACAAAGGGAAGACTACGAGGCAAAATGGAAAGATTTGAGTGTCTTCGTGAAGTATGGGATGATTTCTGATGAGAAGTTTTATGAAAAGGCGACCAAATTTGCTTTGTTGACCAATACGGAGGATAAGCATTTTACCATAGAGGAATATAAGGAACATATCAAGGCTACTCAGACAGATAAGCATGATAAAATTATTGGACTGTATACTACGGATGCGGCAGAACACTATAGTTATATAGAATCTGCGAAAGCAAAAGGATATGATGTGCTCCAGTTCGATAATATTATTGATAATCACTTTATGCAAAGCTTGGAGCACAAAGGTGGGGATATGACCTTTGTCCGGGTGGATTCTGATACGGTGGATAATCTGGTGCAGAAAGATGAAAAACTAGAGTCTGTATTGACCGAGGATCAGCAGAAGAAAGTAGAAGAAATCTTCAAGGCGCAGATTCAAGACGTTACTGCCAGCGTTTCCATGAAGGCCTTGTCGCCAGAGGATCAGCCCGTTGTGATTACTCGCCCAGAGTTTATGCGTCGGATGAAAGAGATGCAAAACTTACAAGGTGGTATGGGCATGGGGGCTTTCCCAGATAGCTACAATGTGGTTGTCAATACGAATCACCCGCTGATTTGCGAAAAGCTGATCAAAATGAAAAAGGCAGAGAAGAAGGCAGAGTTTACAGAATACCTTTACAATCTGGCTAGACTGAATCAGAACATGCTGAAAGGCGCGGATCTTTCTAAGTTTATCCAAACCAGCATTAATTTTATAAAATAGAGAAAGTTTTTAGTAGGGTGATGATATTCGTATCATCATCTTTTTTATATACTTGTAAGCAAAAATCTTGCGCAGCAGCGAGAAAATACGTAAGTTTGCAGTCCTGTAATCAGGAAGGGGCCTATAGCTCAGTTGGTTAGAGCACCTGACTCATAATCAGGTGGTCCCAGGTTCAAGTCCTGGTGGGCCCACATATAAGATAAAGACCTTGTGAATCTGTTGATTGCAAGGTCTTTTTTTGTTTTTGAAAGATTGTTGGAGTGGTGTTTGGGAAACCATGCAAGAGAGTTCCATAGGAACGATATGTTATTGCCCTGTCTGCGTGGCTTGTCAGGCAGGCAGAGATAAGAATCTCTGGAACGTTTGTAATAAAAATTATTTATCGTGATAAAAACAGATGTACTCATCATTGGCTCCGGAGTCGCGGGGCTGACGACAGCCTTAAAACTAGCGGCGGAACGTCCCGATCTTAAAATAACCGTATTGACCAAAACCAATAAGCAGGAAAGTAATACCAGCTATGCACAGGGCGGAATTGCTGCGGTATGGAACTTTGACATCGATTCTTATGAGAAGCATATTGCGGATACGCTGGATGCTGGGGATGGCTTTTGTGATGAGAAGATTGTGGAGATTGTGGTAAAAGAAGGCCCGACAAGGGTGAAGGAAATTATCGAATGGGGAACCCGTTTCGATAAGGATCACGATAATAAGGAGGAATATGACCTAGGGCGAGAAGGTGGCCATTCAGAAAATAGAATCTTGCATTACAAGGATTTAACCGGATGGGAAATTCAGCGCACCTTATTGGAAAAAGCTAAGGAATCTCCCAATATTGAGTTGCATGAACATTTCTTCGCTATTGACTTGATTACACAACATCATCTTGGCTATACCTTATCAAGATTGACGCCGGATATTGAATGTTATGGCGCTTATGTCTTGGATAAGAATAAGGATGATATTGATATGATTCTGGCGAAAGTGACGGTTGTGGCAACCGGTGGAGCAGGACAGGTGTATCGGAATACCACAAATCCGGTTATCGCAACAGGAGATGGGATCGCAATGGTATATCGGGCAAAAGGGCGGTTGGAAAATATGGAGTATGTGCAATTTCATCCAACGGCACTGTATAATCCGGCAGGAGAAAATCCGGATTTTTTGGTGTCGGAAGCTGTTCGGGGAGAAGGTGCTATTTTGAAGACCAAGGAAGGGGAGGAGTTCATGCAGAATTATGATGAGCGGGGTTCCCTTGCTCCGCGTGATATTGTGGCGCGTGCTATAGATAATGAGATGAAAGTGCGGGGGGATGATTATCTCTGCTTGGATTGTAGGCATTTGGATGAAGCTGATTTCAAGGCGCATTTTCCTACTATTTATGAGAAGTGTATGAGTTTGGGGATCAACCCGATGAAGGATTTGATTCCGGTAGTACCGGCTTGCCATTATATTTGTGGTGGTATTCGGACCGATGAAGTAGGGCGCACTTCCATTAACCATTTGTATGCCTGTGGGGAATGTACTTGTACGGGGCTGCATGGTGCGAATCGTTTGGCTTCCAATTCGTTGCTTGAAGGCCTCGTTTTTGCCCACCGTATTCATCTGGATATTTTAAACGTAATTGACAACATTGAAATAAAAGAAGGTATTCCGGAATGGAATGCCGATAGTACTACTGATCCGAAGGAAATGGTATTAATCACCCAAAGCTGGAAAGAACTCAAGGAGATTATGAGCAGCTATGTGGGCATTGTGCGTTCCAATGTGCGTTTGAAACGGGCGCTTGATCGTTTAATGTTGCTTTATAACGAAACGGATCAGCTTTATATGACGACTACTTTGTCCCCTCAACTGTGCGAACTTCGTAACCTTATCACGATAGCCTACCTGATTTCCCGTTCGGCAGCGATGCGGAAAGAAAGTCGCGGATTGCATTATACTACGGATTATCCGAAGAAGCTTCCGTTCCGGGATTTGTCCATTTTGTAGGTAAAAGTCAGGATCTTAATCGTATTGTCGTCGTCGTATCGTAATGCTTACGACGACCTTGTATATATTGTAATCTTTCGGTTATGATATTCTAAGGACTTATTCGCCACTTTTGTATTTTATTTTTATTTTATAAGTCAGGATCGTAATTTGAGCCTATTTTTGAAAAAGCAGCCTTGAATGCTGGTCTTTTTCCGTAGAGTTATGTAACTTAGAGAAGCATAATAAGAGCATGTTGAGAATTTAGTAATTAAACTGCGAATGCCAATTTCTCAAAATGCTCTAGATCCGCTTTACCTGGAACTCCCTGCAATATATCGGAAAAACAATGAATTATGCCTAAGACACCTTCAAATAAACTTTTCAAACTCATCAAATCGCTCAACGGTTCAGAGAAAAGATATTTTAAGCTGTATAGCAATGCAAAAAATGACAATAAGGTAAACAAGTATATCTTACTTTTTGATGCTATAGATTTGCAGGAAACTTATGATGAGCAAAGCTTGCGAAATATCATATATAAAGGGGAAGCTGTTCAAACCAGAAAATTTTCTGAATTGAAGAACTACCTGTATGAGCTATTGCTGAAAAGCCTACAGGCCTATGATGAAAAAATATCCATAGATTACAAGTTGAAAAGACTCATGCAAAGTGTTCGGGTACTTTTCAAACGGTCGCATTATAATGAGTGTAAGGAGTTGTTGCGGAAGGCACGGGGACTTGCTGTAAAGTATGAGCATTTTATGGCGCTGTTGGAAATTTTGAGATGGGAGAAGAAAATTGCTTATGCCCAGATAGATATTGCTTTTCTGGATCAGGATATGGGGAGAATTGAGAAAGAGGAAAAAAATGCTTTAGGGAAACTGCAAAACTTGTCAGCCTTACAAAATATGTTTTTTCGTATGCTGATACATATTGACAAATATACGTCGGGTCGGGATGATAAGCAACTTGGCGTAATGCTACATGAGTTCATTCAGCAGCCTTTATTGGCGAGCCTTGAAAAGGCAAAATCGTATCCCGCTCGTTTGTGGTATTATCGAATCTATACCCTGTATTATGCTACCATTTATAATTGGGAAGGATGTTATAAAACCAGTAAAGCAATGTTGACCTTAATGGATTCGAAATCAGAAATGATTAAGGAATATACTACGGATTATATTGCCGGATTAAGTAAGCTTACTAGGAGTTGTGTGTTTTTAGAAAAGTATGATGAAGTTGGATGGTATTTGGAAAAGATCAAAGGTGTTGATGCTGTTGCTTATGATGATAGCCTTAAAATTCATATTGCCTATTATTTAAATAAATTTGCATTTTGTATCGCGACAGGGAATTTTGCAGCAGGGCTTGAGGCATTAAAAAAACATGAGGCAGATCGGACTGGATTTGATGAAAGGTATTTCAGCGTAGACACTTTTTATTATAATTATAGCTACATCTATTTTGGTGCAGGTCACTATAAAGAAGCATTAGTATCCTTAGAGAAATGGTTGAAATTATCTCCTAGTAATGGAAAGTTAGATTTGTATCGGCTTGCTCGGGTACTACAGTTGGTTGTGTGTTATGAATTGGGAGATCCTTTGCTAATGGGGGAAGTGATACAGCAAGTTCATCGTTATCAAAAAAAGCAAAAATGCTTATCTGAATTTGAAGGTGCCTTATTGAATTTTTTTAAGGAAGTAAATAAGATTGCTGATAAAGAAATGGAACAAGCATCTTTTGTGCAACTCAAAGTACTTTTCTTAAAGTTGTTAGCAGTACCTTCGGAAAGACCATTTTTTAAATTATTTAATTTCATGACTTGGGTAGAGAGTAAGGTTAATAGTCAAGCTTTTTCTGATCTTGTGCGAAAGCAATATTTATCCAAAATGACTAATAAATAACAGCCTAATGGCTAAAAAAGCGTCAAGAAAATTATTTAATCTGATCAAGTCGCTTACCGGATCAGAGAAAAGATACTTTAAGGTATATATTAAGCATTGGTCTGCTAAGAATAGCAAATACTTGGAGCTATTTGAGGCGATAGAGGTACAGGAAAGCTTTGATGATAAGGCTATTCAAGAGATGCTTTATGGAGAAGCTGCAACGACGAGCCGCAAATTTTCAGAATTGAAATCGTATTTGTTTTTACAAATTTTAAATGCCTTACAAGATTATGATGAGAAAAAGTCCGTTTCATTGCAACTGAATAATTACTTGTTGAATATAGCAGTTTTATATCGGAGATCATTATTCGATGCCATTCCGGAACAAATTAATAAAGCTAAGAAATTGGCTGTAATGTATGAAGAGTTTGAGTCGTTATTGGTGTTGAATGATTGGGAGATGAAAATATTAGAACATGGAGTGAATACTAAATTTATAGCAGAAAAACAATATGAAATTGAATCGGAGCGCGCATCTTTTTTTCAAAAATACAACAATGTGATTTCGTATAGGAATCTGTTTTTTAATTGTTACGCTATTGTGAAGCAGGATGCATTAGCAAGGGTAGAAGCGATGCGATTGCGGCTTGAGGAAATTATGAACGATCCCCTGATGGCCTCTGTTGATATGGCAATTTCTGTTACGGGCAGGCTGCTTTATTTTCGGATACTAGGCTTTTATTTGTACACCAAAAGGAAATGGCAAGATTATTATGAAAATAATAAGAGGATCATTTCGTTGATTGAATCTTCGTTTTTTCAACAAGATATTGCCGAATATATTTCTAATTTAAGTAACTATAGCCAAAGCTGCACGATCCTGAAAAAATACGATGAGGCGCAAGAAGTATTGGGGAAACTTTATGCTTTGCCTTGTGAGACGGAAGATGATAAATGGAAACAACACCGACAGTATTTTTTGAATAATTTTAGTATCCTGATGACATTGGGTAAATTTGAAGAAGGAATAAAGTGGATTGAGAAACATGAAAAGGAAAAGCAAATATTCCCAGAATCGTATTTTAAGGTGGGGGTTTTTTACTATGATTATTTCTGTATTTATTTTGGCGCGGGTAAGATGAGGGAAGCCTTATCGGTATTAAATGATTGGCGGGAAGTGCCAGCTAAAGTTGCACGGCCGGACTTGCAGAGTCTTGTCCAGATTCTTTTTCTTATCGTCTATTACGAGTCGGATCATTTGTATTATGACAACCTTCTCAGAAATGCGAATCGTTTCCTGAAAAGGAGTAACCGGTTTTACAGTTTTGAAAAATTATTTTCAAAACATTTGAGCAAGGCGTATAAAACTCCCGGGTCTGCAGGGAAGAAGGCTGTCTTCGAAGAACTAAAAATCGCCTTATTGAGAGTTAAAGATCAAGAGTCTGTGATTATAATGTTAGGGATGTTCAATTTTATAGCATGGATAGATAGTAAAATCACGGGAAGGAATTATGGGGATATTATTCGGGAAGGGGAGTAGTGTTTTGGTGGATAAATCTAGGTTGCTACAGCTTGGAGCCGTAACCTAGATTTATCCCAATACAATTCATCAAGAACTACGTTCGGGGCATACGGATGTCGCCACCAATCGTAAACGTCTTTACATTCTGTTTGGCCACTCCCCCTTTCAAATCTTTTTGTTGTCCTTCTGCTAGTTCAGTGACAAAACTTTTCAATTTAAGCTTTTCCAGCTTGAGTTTTTTCTTTTCCATAAACAAAAATTTTTTCATACCCAAAAAGGTATGGATAAACAATAGGTATTTGCACGAAATATTATGCAGAAATAAATATACGACTTATTTATATTAAAAAATGACAAAAATAGGGCATTAGTCAGGTTACTGATGTGTGAAAATGATTGATGATTTCCTCGGTACGATCATAAAGGCCGATGTCTAGGTTTTGCAAATTGTCCCTGAGCTTCATCAGCTCAATGATAGGATAGATGGGGCGATCGTAAGACCAATAGCTTTTATTGAGGAATACCATCGGGCTTGCATTTCCATAGGATTTATAATGGTTTTGGGCAATTTCTTGAAAAACTTCTTGCATAGTACCTGCACTGCCCGGTGCGAAAATAACCCCACCTTTAGCAATAGCGAGTAAGCCTTCTTCTCGGATACTGTTCGCAAAAAGTTTAGCGATGTGGGTGGCAAAAGGTGTTGGTGGTTCATGCCCATAGAGCCAGGTCGGGATGCCGAGGCTGTTGTGTTCGACACATGGAAATTTTTCGAGTACCTCAAATGCGGTGGCTAACCAATTGGGGTGGTTGTAGGTTGGAGCCGTACTTAGGTGTTGGATGGCTGCTTCCAAATCTTGATCAGATTTATTGGCAAACCAAGCGCCAACGTGTGTGGCTTCCATAGCTCCTGGACCACCACCCGATACCATTAAATAGCCGTCTTCTGTCATTTTTTTTGCAATTGTTGTTACTTGTTTATAGCTTTTGCTGTCCCTACTGAGTCCATGCCCGCCCATTATGGCGACGATTTTTGTTTCTTCATAATCGTTTAAAAACTCCTGTAATGCATCTATGATGGAATGGTCATGCAGGTGCCGTGCGAGGTTTTCTACAATGGCTTGGGTCTCTTTCCCTGTTTTGATAAAGTGATCGTAGACTATTTTGTCCAAAGTCTGTTGGTAAGAATCCGGTTTTTGAGGATCATAATTATTATACAATGTTTCCCTAGTGTAAAGCCGATTGGGATAGATATTATAAGGAATATGGATAAATGGGAAAATGTAATTCTCTTTATACACTGATTCCCGGATCTTGTTCGACATATTGCATCCTAAGAAGACACATCTTTTAAATGTTTTGCTCATCATGAGTCCTTCTATAGATGTGAGGTCTAGGGCTTGCACTACAATATCTTCGATTAAGATGTTTGTGGATAGGTAATTTTCTAGTTCATTTATGGATTCGAATTCTTTCATGATATGTTAGTTTTAATTGAGGATAAAATTAAATAATGTTATAGGTTACAACACTATTTTTCACTAATTATCTTTTGTTAATGTACTCTTATGAAATTACAGTATATATTTGTACTATTCTTATATCATTAAAATGATTGAACTTCACAAAAGAAAAATAATTATGGAGTATTTCAGTGCCTATTTGCCAAGCCTCATCATTTCCACGATCCGGTATTTTGTAATGGCAGGTATCCCTTTTTTAATTGTGTACAAACTTTACAATAAACATTTTGTAGAAAATAAAATTCAAGAACGCTTAGCCAGTAATAAAGACTTCCTGCATGAAATCAAAAACTCCATGATTGCGAATGTGTTGATGATTGCATTTGTGTTGTTATTTACAAAAACATTTTTGGTGCAATATACACAAGTATACATGGATATTGGAAGTTATGCAACATGGTATCTTCCCGTTAGTGTGTTGTTGGCTCTGTTGATCCATGATACCTATTTCTATTGGATGCATAGGCTGGTACATACTAAAGCTTTATACAAACATATCCATTTGGTACATCACAAGTCCATAAACCCTTCTCCCTTTGCTGCTTTTTCCTTCCATTTTTTAGAAGCCATCCTGGAGGCAGGAGCCATCGTGGTGATTATATTCCTGATTCCCATTCATCCGATTGCCATCCTAAGTTTTGTGTTGACTTCTTTCGCAATAAATGTCTATGGGCATTTGGGCTTTGAGGTTGCGCCGCGCTGGTTTAGGCATACTTTTCTTTTTGAGATATTCAATACTTCTGTTCATCACAATATGCACCATTCTAAGTTTGTGGGTAACTTCGGTTTGTATACTCGCATCTGGGATCGGGTGATGGGAACGGAATATCCGGATTATGTGAAAGAGTATGATAGGGTGCAGGCGCGGCGGTTTGGAGCTAAAAAAGATAAGGTGGGCAAGGCTGAGTTAATGGTGAACCCCTGAATCGCCCCCCTCACCGTCCCCCTTTCAAATACCGCCCCTTAAACCCCAAAGGCGTCTGCCCCATAACTTCCTTAAACTTCCGATTAAAATAAGACACATTATTATACCCACTTTCAAAACAAATTTGGGCGATGGTCTTATCAGAAGTCATGAGCATTTTACTCGCATGGTGGATGCGGAACTCGTTGATGATTTGCGTATACGTTTTCTTCGTTTCGTTTTTGATAAATTTATAAAATGCCGCCTCTGAGATGTTCAACTTGTCCGCAATTTCCTTAATGCTGACTTGATGCTTGAAGTTTTTCATAATATGGTCATAGACTATTTTAATTCTCCCCAACTGCGCTTCATTAAAATCTAAGGCATACTCTTCAGAACAGATTTCCGCGACATCATCGGTGTCTGCCAAGACTTGTAACAATTCAAGTAAATATAACAATTGAGGCATCCCCTCCGTCTTGAGTAATTTCCGGATAATCTTTGAGGCCTTTTTTTTAGTGTTGTCTTTGAACTCAAGTCCTAACTTCGCATGGGCAAATAGATACTTAATAGCACGAAGCTCGGGGCGATTGAGGAATGCTTGACCCAGAAAATCGTAAGTCATTTGGATAACCACTTGACTGCAATAAACATCGGTCGTGAAACCATGGGGCAAGTTTGCTCCAAACATAACCAAATCCCGCTCTTCATAATCTGATATTTGGTTGCCCACAAACCTACGGCCATTACTTTTCAAGGTATAACAGATTTCAATTTCTGGATGAAAATGCCATGCTTGACTTAATAGCGGCCTGTTTTTACGGTTGACAACCTTGACCGTAAATGAGGATTCAGGAGGCTCCACTATTTTTTCATATTCCGGTTTCATATGTACAATAATAATGAATTTCATTAAATATATGCTGTAAAAATATAGAATAGTGTTATTAAAGGATAGTTTTCTATGTACTGTGATTGTGTGCATAATGTAATTTTGCTAATGAGACATTTTTTAGAATTTGATGCTGCAATATTTTATTGTAGTGATTTATAATTGTTAAATACTAGGTAATTATGAAACAATTATCACTTAAGTTTTTATTCATATCACACTATTTCAAACATTTGTATTGTGCTTTAATTTTGGTCTTATCTATTGGGATGGCTAATGCCCAAGGAACGCTTTCTGGAATCATTACAGCGAAAAATGGGGAAACACTCATCGGGGCTACGATTATGGTAAAAGGACAGGGTTCTGGTACCATCAGCGACATAGATGGTTCTTATGAAGTCAAATTACCTGCCGGAGAGCAGGTGGTTGTTTTTTCCTATACCGGATACGCAACCTATGAAATGAGTATCATGGTGGATGATGGTACGAAGTATACCGAAAATGTAGCCTTGGGGGTAGACAATTTTTCACTGGATATAATTGTCGTTACAGGTACTTTTAGTGGGCGAACCCAAAAAGAATCCCCCATGTCCATGACCTTGCTGAATGCGGCGCAGCTACAACAGTTAGCGAGTAATTCACAGGCAGATGTCTTGCGTACCATTCCCGGGATCACGGCAGAAGGCGGCGGAGGGGAGGTCGCGACCAACGTTTTTGTGCGGGGCATGCCGTCGGGAGGACAATACCAATTTACGCCGCTTCAGGTGGATGGCTTACCTGTGCTGAGTACATTTGGCTTAAACTCTTCGGCACATGATGTGTATTTTAGAAACGATATGGGCATCCGTAATCTGGAGTTTGTTCGGGGTGGTTCTTCCACACTTTTTGGTGCGGGTAGTGTCGCGGGTATTGTAAACTATACTAGTGTAACCGGCTCCGAAGAGCATGAAAACAAAGTCCAATTGGAGTGGGCAGATGGCGGACGTATCAGAACCGATTTTCTTACGGCAGGGCCATTGTCCGAGAATCTTTTTTATGCCTTTTCGGGTTTTTATCGCTACGATGAAGGGCCACTTGAAACGGGCATGCCTACAAGGGGCTATCAGCTCCGCGGAAACGTCAAAAAGTTGTTTAATAATGGCAAGAGTTCCCTGACAGTTTATACCCAATTCATAGATGACAATGTTCAGTTTTACTTGCCTTACCCATTGGCTAATGATGCTGGTCAACGGGAGCGTCCTGTTGGGAATGATGGAGAAACCATTTACACAATGTTAACTGGACAGGCCAAAGATTTCTCCTTTGATACACCCTTTGGTAGATTTAAGTCGCCTATTGGCAATGGCGTAACGACAAAAGGTGGTTATGTCATGTTCGATCTTAGACATAGCTTTGGGAACGATTGGCGATTGTCCTCCAAGGCAAAAGCGGCAAGTTACGACCATTGGTTCAACCTTTTCCTTGATGGAGACGGGGATCATAATGTACCTGAAACACAAGAGGCTTATCTAACGGATCGGGCATTACCTGCTAATGCGACTTTTGCCTATGCGGATGATGGTAAGGCACTGGCTGCTGGAGATTTACTCTTCCAAAACAGGATTCTTGACCGCCAACGCCCGATGCAAGAATTGGTCGGGGAAACTTATTTAACCAAGACTATTGGTAGCCATAACATCAGTTTGGGAACTTTCCTCGCGAATACAAAAGCTGATGATAACAATTGGATTGCAAATTACGTTGGTGATTTTAGGAATGCGCCTCGAATGGTGAATATTAATTATACGGATTCGCTGGGTAACGATGTCGCCTATTCCACAGGTGGCTTTATTTCAGGTAGCCAAACTTCAAACCGGTATCATGAAAGTAGTAAGATTGCTTTTTTTGTCGGGGATGAGATCAAGGGAGAGCAATTCAATATCGATATTGGTTTGCGTTGGGAACGAGCTTCTGGTATCATCAGTCGGGAAACAGGAGTGGGGAGTAATACCTTCCAGAAGGGAGATGTTTCCACAAGTGATTTTGCCATTGCTGTTGCAGGATTGTATAAGTTGAGTAGCGCAATGAATCTTTATGCGAATTTTTCAAGGGGCTACTTTTTCCCCCAGCTTCGTTCGATTTCCTTTTCTGCCCCAGGATTCCCGCAAAGTTATGAACCGGAATCGGTATTGCAAGGTGAGGTAGGGGTGAAGTATGCTAAAAATAATTTGGCGGCTACAGCGGCATTGTTTTACGTTGGGCTAAGTGATCGCCGGAATGTAGATTTTATCAATGATCCCAATAATCCGGCAAATGTAATCGAAGAGGTGAAGGTGCAAAGTACACAAACCTTTGGCCTAGAAACCAGCTTGAATTATACCATAACCCAAGGCTTGAATGTTTACGGCAATTTTACTTTCCAGAATCATGAATTTACAAAGGTGGAGGGCAACGAAGAACAAGAAGGTAATGAACTTCGTCGGCAACCGAATGTAATGGGGATGGTCGGTTTGAGTTATGATGGATTTGGTTTTGATGCGAATCTTTCCGGAAATTTCATGGGCAGCAAATTTGCAAACGATGGCAACACCGTTGAATTAGATGGGTTTAATATTATTCGCCTGGATGCGGGGTATAAATTTTCACTTGGGGAGAAAGAAACTTTTCGTCTTGGGCTCTCTGTATTCAATTTGTTAAATGCAGATGGTATTACTGAAGGTTCTCCAAGGCAGGGAGATGCACAGACCGGATCAAGTGAGTATTTTGTCGGCAGACCTATTTTGCCACGTCGTATTTTTATCCGAGGAACTTTCGATTTTTGATTTGAATACAAAACCGTAGAGCCGCAATGCATTGCGACTCTACGGTTTTGTATGTCTTTCATCCATTCAACAAATTATGTATTTGGAAAATCTATTGGCAGATGCCCATAAAGTACTAGAAAAAAACTGGAAGGATGGTTTTACCATTCCGACCCACAATCTCTATCCATTTCAGTGGAATTGGGACTCCGGTTTTATTTGTCTCGGACATCAATATAAAGATTTGGGAAGAGCCATACAGGAGTTAAACGCACTCTTTTCTGGACAGTGGGAAAATGGCTTGTTACCACACATCATATTCCACAGTGAAAACGAAAAAACCTATTTCCCCAATTTTGATTTTTGGGAATCCAATGTAAACCCCGGTGCTCCCCACCGTCCGAAATCCTCTGGTATTACACAACCTGCCGTGCATGGCTTTATTTTGGAAAACCTATGGCGGAACCATCCCGAAGATGAAAATTTCAAAGCCTTTATAAAAGAAATTTTCTCCAAAATTGTACACTACCATCGTTTCCTTTATCAATACCGTGACCCCCAACAAGAAGGGCTAATGTGTATTTTTCATCCTTGGGAATCAGGACGGGACAACTCGCCATTGTGGGACGAATCGCTCAATAGAATTCACATCAAGGCTGGGGAGTTGCCTCATTACCAGAGGCGGGATACTAGTATCGCTGATCCATCGGAAAGACCAACTTCAGACCAGTATGATCGTTATGTCTACTTGCTCCTTTTGGGCAAAAAATACCAATATGACGGGAAAGAAATTATGGCGGAGAGTCCATTTCTAGTGCAAGATGATATGATGAATGCTATTTTGATAAAATCTAATCAAAGCCTCATTAACATTGGAAAACAGTTTGGATTTGATGTGGGAGAAATTGAAGAATGGCAACAACAAAGTCTTCGCAGTTTCCGGGAAAAATGTTGGAATGCTGAATTGCAAATGTATACAGCTTTCGATCTTCGAGGTGGAAAGCAAATTTGCGAAAAGGAAATAGGTGGCCTTATCCCTATTTTTGCCGGTATCCCAGAAATGGAGCAGGCGAGTTTGCTCAATGAATATCTCAATAATTTACACAACCGAAGATATTATCTTTGTCCTAGCTTTGATGTAGATAGCCCGAAGTATGATTCGAAGCGTTACTGGCGTGGTCCGATCTGGCCCCATATGAACTGGATGATTTATCATGGATTGGAGCAATATGGTTTTCAAGAAACTGCAAATATTGTCAAGTTAGATACTTTGAAACTGGTGAATAGTTTAGGTTTCTATGAGTATTTTGAACCCCAAAAGGAAAAGGCGGAACAATTGAAGACAGGATATGGTGGTGATGTGTTCTCATGGACGGCTTCTAGCATTATTGATTTTTTTCACAAGGAATAAAGGAGATTGGATAGTTTGTAAAGGAAATGAATTTAAAAATTATAATACTTCCCAATATATTTTTGAGTGTGAGTTCCATAGGAACGACATGTTATTGCCCTGTCTGCGTGGACTTGCCAGGCAGGCAGTCATAAAATGGCTGGAACGCAAGAAGTGCAATAAAAAGCCAAATAAAAACAACATATGAATTTTCTGGATTACACCATCATTATAATTTATTTGATCGGATTCATTTTTCTGGGTTTCTTCTTCAAGAAAAATGAATCCTCAAAGGATTATTTTCTGGGTGGTAATTCTCTGGGTTGGTTTCCGCTGAGTTTATCGACAATGGCAACACAATTATCGGCTATCAGCTTTATTTCGGCACCTGCCTTTGTTGGACTTAAATTGGGCGGCGGACTAAAATGGCTAACCTTTGAAATGGCCGTTCCGATCGCAATGCTTTTCATTATGTTGGTCGTGATTCCTCCCCTGTTTCGTTCCGGAATAGTGAGTATTTATGAATACGCAGAACGACGATTTGACTATTCTACCCGCATGATACTGAGCATTGTTTTTCAAATTAACAGGGCATTGAGTACGGGGGTGATGGTCTATACCATTGCTTTTATCTTACAGGCTGTATTGAATCTAGATTTTGGTATCACCATCCTCATCATCAGTATCATCACGATCATTTATTCTTGGCAGGGTGGAATGAAGGCCGTTGTCTGGGGGGATGCTATCCAAATGATTATTTTGTTTATCGGTCTTATCGTTTGTCTTATTTATGGCTGGTCAAATTTATCTGAAATCGGAGGGAATATCAGTTTTGCTGCGGAGCGTTTACAAGTCATTGATTGGAACTGGGGATTGGGAGAAGGAGAGGAGTATGGCCTTTTTCCAATGATTATTGGTGGCTTCTTTTTGTATGCATCTTACTATGGTTGTGACCAAACACAAGCACAGCGTTTACTATCTGCTCGGGATGAGGGAACCATCCGAAAATTATTATTAGCCAATGGCTTGTTGCGTTTTCCGGTAGTGCTGATCTATTGCATCATGGGATTGGTGATCGGTGCATTGGTCGCGAAATCACCAGAGTTTTTAAATGCGATCAAAAGCGTAACGCAAGAACATTTCCCTGTCGAGTTTGCCAAAAGCGGCGTGAAAGCAGATTTGATGATGCCGGTGTTTATCCTGAATTATCTCCCACATGGTATGATCGGCCTTTTAATGATCGGAATCATGTCCGCAGCGATGTCCTCTTTGAGTTCCACCATCAATTCCCTTTCCGCTGTTTCTGTAGAAGACATCTTGAAAAGACAAGGCATTGTGAATGATGAAAATTACATCCAATACTCGAAATATATGGTGGTGTTTTGGGGTATAATTTGTATCGGAGCTGCATTTTTGTTCGGTGGAAGTAATAGTCCTGTTATAGAAATTATCAATGCTATTGGATCAGTCTTTTATGGGCCGGTATTGGCGACATTTGTATTGGCTATTTTTTCCAAAAAAATCAGTGCCACAGGGATGAAGATCGGTATTATTTTTTCTGTATTGGTAAACTTACTTTTTTCCAAAACCATGCAAAATATCTTCGGTTTTGATCCGGGTATTTCCGTTTTTTGGATATGGCTAAATTTCACTGGATTTTTTATGGCGGTAGCTGTTGCCTACTTGGTGAGCTTCATTACTCCTGCTATCGAAAAAGACGAGGCCATCTTAGACAGGCCAACTTTTAGCGTAGCAGATTTTTTCTGTAAAGAAAGCTATATGCTCGTTGGCTTCTTTATTTTTATTATTGTGCTTTGTGTGTTTCTGCCGGGTTTGTTGTTGTAAAAAATCATCAAAGCCTAAATTTGCAGCAGGTAGAGGTCAATTGGAAATTGACCGAAAAAATCCAGAAAATCAATAAATCTAGGAAATTCAGATTCAGACATTTACGGAAATTGAATAGAAAAAATATGACCATACTCATCGCGCCAGATAAATTCAAAGGTTCTCTTTCCGCATTGGAAGTGTGCGAAGCTATTGAGCGGGGATTAGATGAGCGTGGAAAGCCTGTCGAAGTTATTTTCCACCCGATGGCAGATGGCGGAGATGGCTCACTGGCTGCCCTCAAGAGCCATCTAAATCTGGAAGCCCAAAACATCCTTACCATAGACCCACTCGGGAGAGCAATCCATGCAGAATATTATGCCTCTGGTAACGCAGCATTCATAGAAGTGGCTAGCGCAAGCGGCTTGGTTTTGCTCAAAGAAAAGGAACGGAATCCCCTCAAAACGTCCACCTTGGGTACAGGAAAAATGATGGTGGATGCCATTACCAAAGGGTACCAACATATTTACCTTTTCCTCGGAGGCAGTGCAACCAATGATGCGGGTATGGGTATCGCTACCGCATTGGGTTACCAATTTTTAGATCAGACAAAAAATATACTGGAACCCGTTGGAGAAAATTTGAACAAAGTGCAATTTATAGAACCCAGCCTATTGACCGATTTACAAAATGTAAAGATGACCTTACTCTGCGATGTTACCAATCCACTACATGGTTCGGATGGTGCAGCTTATGTTTATGCGAAGCAAAAAGGTGCAGATGAGGCTCAAATAGTATACTTGGATAATGGCCTGAAGCATTTTGGCAATGTATTACAAAAGCAAACGGGCATTCCTGTGGCCCAACTTTCTGGAAGTGGTGCCGCTGGAGGCATTGGAGCAGGGCTGGTCGCACTTTTCGGAGCGAAACTCAAAAGTGGTTTTGATACCATTGCGGCATTAACGGGCTTGGAGGAACAAATTCGCGCTGCCGATTGGGTCATCAGTGGAGAGGGAAAATTGGATAGGCAATCCCTTCAAGGCAAGGTCGTAGATGGGCTGGCCAAACTTTGTAAACAACATGATAAGCCATTGACTTTATTCGTCGGAAAAAATGAGTTGCGGGAGCAAGACATTGCTGATTTAGGAATAAAACAGGTTTACGCTATCCTTGCAGCAGCAAAAGATATGGAAGATGCAATGTCAAATGGGGCGACCTATTTAGAAAAGATGGCTGCTCGATTTATATTTTAATTCTTTGAATGCATAACAAAATGGAGGTATCATTTTAGTAGTAAAAACAAAGGGAAATTGAGCGAAGGCAATCCCCATTGGGGATGCGAGGGCAGAATTTTCCTTTGTCCCCTCCGATTGTTTCAACTATCACTTCGGCAAAACCTTCTTCAAACTATCCCAAATCAACTGCGATTCATACCCTTTATGAATCGCATAACTGGCCAACTTGGCCCTTTTTCGAAAAAGATCCTTCTCTTTAATTAAAGCCGCTTTTTTAGTAAGCAATTGCTCCAAGGTGCCCAGATAATCTTCTTCTTCGATTTCCTGCATGGCCTTTTTCATACAATAAGCCGAGATGTTTCGTCGCCTCAATTCCTGCCGGATTCTAACCCGTCCCCACTTTTTGATCCGGTGTTTGCCCCTAGCATAAGAACAGGCATACCGCTCTTCATTGAGAAAGTTCTCGCTGATAAGTTCTGCAATAATAAACTCTAAATCTTCTCCATAAATGCCTAAGTCTAGCAGCTTGCTCCTGACCTCTTGGTGGCAACGATCTTGGTAGACACAATAGCGTTGAAGTTTGGCCAAGGCCTGTTCCACGCTGATAAATTTTCGTGATTTCAAAATATGGTATTGTTTTAGTATAACCAAAGATAAGAAATGGTAATTATTTTATCAACATTTCTAAATTTAAGTAGTGTAACTTAATTATTTGAAGAAACAATTTTTTTATAATAGATTGATATTTAATATCTTACGAAGATAATTGCTGTCCATTTAATTACCAATCACTACGCAACAACAAACGCCACAAACCCAAACTTCCTCCCTGTAAACTTTTTCAAAATCGTATTCGATGGAATCTATTAACCTCTCGGGTCTAATGGACATATTAGTAGAGTATGTTCCGAAAATGGCGCTTGCCCTTATTGGGTTTTATATTGGTCTGAAGCTGATTGCTCGTTTGAATCAAATGTTGGAGCAAGTTATCGCTGCCAAGAATATTGATGAAACCATTGGTTCTTTCTTTGGTTCTTTCGTGAATATTGCCTTGAAGATACTACTCATCATGACTTTGGCCGGCATTTTTGGTATCCAAGCCACGTTTTTTGTCACCATATTGGCCACGATGAGCTTTGCTGTTGGTATGGCCTTGCAGGGGAGTTTAGGAAATTTTGCGAGTGGCATCATTATCCTAATTTTTAAACCTTATAAGATTGGAGATTTGGTGAAATTGCAGGATCACATCGGGGAAGTTATGGACATCCAAATTTTTAATACCATTATCTTAACGCAGGATAACCGGAGAATCGTTATCCCGAATAGTATCATTACCAGCTCCCCAATTGAAAATATCAGTGGGCAAGGGATGATTCGGGTAGATCTCACTGTTGGGGTTTCTTATGATGATGATATTGACCATGTAAGGTCAGTTATCCAGCGTGTTGCAGACAATTGTGCCCATATTTCCAAGGAGAAACCCGTAGATATTTTAGTATCTGAGCTGGCGGACAGTTCCGTTAATTTTGCCGTAAGGCCTTGGTGCAAAAGCCAGCATTATTGGGATGTCAATTTCTACATGATCGAAAATATAAAGAAGGCATTCGATCAAGAAAGCATTAATATTCCTTTCCCGCAAATGGAAATGCATGTGAAAGGAAGCCCAGTAAGGGCTTTTCAAAATTAAGGAACTTTAGCGATTTTTATATCTCAATACGTCTTTAAATGTGAGTCCTGTAGGGACGACATATTTATTGCCAGAGATGTAAATCTCTGGAGTGTTAGAAGTGCAAAAAATTAATTTACCCCTCGATGTTGAAAAATGTTGGGTTAAATATAGAAGGACAAGAATATTGCATTCTTGTCCTTTATTGGTTTGTTATGTAAGGTAGGATTATGCGAGGTTGCAATAAAACCTGTACAGTGTTTGTTGGTAAATTAAAATTATTTATCTTGCGATTAAATTTGTAGATTTTAAAATCATGAACTTCGAGAGTAAACTTCAAATAGGATCGGGGATATATACCATTGCGGAGATTGCAAAAATCTTAAGCTTACCATACGCTAGAGTCAATTCTTGGATAAATAAATATTGGGATAATACATTTTACAAAGAATTAAATAGCTCCTATACTTGGAAAGTAGAGCGGTCAAAAGCAGTTGATTTTTACACGCTAGTAGAGTTGTATATATTGATCCTACTTGGTGAAGCAGGTGTTAGTACAAGAGAAATTATTAAGGCTAGAATAGAGCTGTCTAAAGTTTATGACACACCATTTCCATTTGCCCAGAAAAAAATAATTGAATCTATAAAAACGGACGGGAAAAAAATATTTTTCAAAACAAATAACGGGACAATTTCATTAGATGGTGCCCGCCAATTTCAGATTGATTTTGTTAAAGTGTTTTTTAAAAATCTGGAATTTGATAATGAGTTTATGGCCAATAAATTTTATCCGTTAGGGAAAAATAGAAGAATAATTGTAGACCCAACAAGACAATTTGGACATCCTGTTATTGGAAATACTAATATATACCCAGAAACATTGTATAATCTACATAAAGCAGGAGAACCAACCAAGTTTATCGCTCATATTTATGAAATTGGTGAAAAAGAAGTGCTAGATGCAATTGAATATTGTAAAAAAGCGGCATGATAATAATTTATATAGATGAAAATATGTCGCCTTTCTTGGCTAGAGGATTCAATATCTTGCAGGAGCCTTTGAATATGAAACTAAAGGAACCAATTATGGTTCGTTCGATTAAAGATGAATTTGGTATGGGAGCGAAAGATGAAGATTGGATACCGTTAGCAGGAGAGCAAAAAGCTTGCGTAATCACTCAGGATTATAATATCAATAGGATAAGGCATCAAAGAGAGTTGTGTAAACAATATAATTTAGGTATGTTTTATTTCAGGGCACCGTCCAAAAATGGATTTACCTACATGGATATGCTTAAGCTTATGGTAAAACATTGGGCAGAAATAACTAAAAAGGCAACAAAAGAGAAAAGGCCTTTCTCATATAAAGTTACGCAAAAAGGAAGTTTAGGAGAATTGTAAATAGTCTCTTAGAACCCTGTCTTAATTAGAACAATTGCTACACGATAGGATGATTTTATAACATAATTTTTACAAAATCCCCGTATCATGTAGCAACTATACTGAATGGCTAATTAAACAATGATTATTCATTGTCATAATCTGTGGCCAATTTCTCACCACAGATTTGCACGGAATTACACAGATTTCTCACAGATTCTTCACTAACGCGATGTATAATCTATGTATTAATCTGTGGCCATCTGTGTCATCTGTGGTTAAATTCTTACCACCAATCTGCACAGAGTTTTATGCAGATTCACTGTTAATTTAGCCTTTTGGTATAGCATGTATTCTATATCTAACTTCTAATCACTGTAATCCGCTTATTCACCAAACCTCTATCGGTACGCAATTGCAACCAGTAAAATCCGGGGCTTAATTCCGTCAAATCAATACTCGACATATTCATCTTATCCACAACTGTTTTTACCAATTGACCATTCGTATCGAACAGATTTATCCTTGAGGCATCCAGCCTGTTATCTATTTTGACAAACATCTGATCCGAACTTGGATTGGGGAACACTTCTACAAGCTCGGCCAGTTGATCTTTTTCAATTTCCTCAGTCGAGGTAGAAAGCGGGGCTGCTTCAACGTGAACAAACTGGGATTGGGTACTTTTGTTGCCACAATCATCGGTGGCTTCCCATATCCTTGTGATAATATATCCATCACTGCAATTTGTATTGTTGGTAAATTCAATTAAGTTGAGGTCAATGTCTCCATCACAATTGTCCGTGCTTTGCAAGTTCGTCATCGGAGGGATGTTGCCACAATTGACATAGAGATTTAAGACAACAGATTCCAATACAGGAGCTGTTCTATCTTGCACTAAAATGCTTTGTGTGATCACTTCAGAATTGCCACAAGGGTCTGTTGCTGTCCAGGTTCTTGTAATGGTATAATTGTTAAAACACTGTGATTCCGTTTCTGCTTCTTCAAAAACAATAGCAGCATCACCGTCAGGGCAATCACTGGAAGCGATAGGCGTAATCATGCTTGGAGACTCAGAACATTCTATGGTAAGGTCGAGTGGAATGTTAGAAATGGATAAGGTGGATTGTTGTGCAAACAACGAAAAAGAAATGAACATTAGGGTTACGAGCACGCAGCTCATGGAGTACCGATTCTTCATGGGAGATATAATTTTGGATTATAAAAAAATATATACCGCCAATGAAGAGTGTAACCATTGGATTGTTGCCGGAAAATTTCCCGGGAAAATTTTCAATGCAAAGGAATAGTAGTGTTGCCACTAAAATATATTTGGTAATTGTACATAAAACTGGATTAAGGTTTTATAAATTACCTGCAATTAAATTCCTCTTTGACGATATGTTCTTAAACGGGGGGCATATAATCAAATATACGCCCAGGATATAATTTGTATTTGAATACGTTACAAATCTCGTGCTAATATTTTAAAAAAGCTAATTTTTGCAGAACATTTAACATATTTTTTTAATGTGTTTTTGGGCCGTTAAAAATGTGTCGCTACAAAAAGCAGGAACCACCAGAAGTGGCTCCTGCAAACGTTGTGTCAATGTAGTGTAAGAGTGTTTCTACAAAGAGAATCTGCCTAAATTCTTATTTCATTATGACTAATTTTTTACTAATTAAGTCTGTACCTAAGTAAATTTTACAGTAGTAAATACCCGCTGTTAATGCTTCGGTATCCATTTCTAAAATGTGCGCTCCAGCCGCTAGTGTAGTTGCATCTATCGTTTTGATGAGTTCTCCTGTAGCGGAATATAAGCTTGCTTGTACGGCTTTTTCAGACTTTAATTGAACACCAATAGCAAGGATGTCTTCTTCCTTATCTTGTACGATGGCGATTCTTTCCTCATTAGCTGTTCCTGCATTGATTGCAGCAGTACAACCTAGAATATAGGCATGGAATTCAGCACCTTGATCAACCTGAAAATCTGGATTCATATCAATATCATGACCAGCACTATAATCTACATTGGCATTTCCTGATATCCTTTCTGTAGAAGTAATATTAAATTCTGCCTCAAATAAATGTGTGCCAGTAGTTTGCCCAGCAGTAAGCACCAAGTTCGGTACACAGTCTGTTCCCCCTTCACAAGCATCCCCTACACCATCCATGTCTGCATCTTCCTGTCCAGGGTTAAAATCGTCAGGGCAGTTGTCTACATCATCGCAAATGCCATCCATATCTTTATCAGACGTACAGTTAGAGATACAATTCACAGTTGCTACCCATCCCGCTTGTGCGACACCGGCATCCGAAGTGAATTGGAATGTAAGACAACCGTTTGCGTTGGTAGCAGTAACTGTCCCCGGAGAACCAGGTCCCGGAGCGTCACAGTATTCTCCATTTATTTGGGGGGCAGTTGTATTATCTCCATCGAAAATGTTGAGTATATCATAACAATCTGTAGGGCTTTGACCATCAGAATCTCCTTCAACAGAGAAAGCGGAGAATGTTACCTCAACAATTCCGCCAGGCGTATCGGGGCAGAATGTGTATACATTATTTTGGCTATTAAAGTAGTTTAAAATCGTACCTCCAACATCGGTAAAGGTACTACCACAGCAGGAAGCCTGCCCGCTACAAACCAATGAAGGAAAACCATTATTCACTTGAACTTCTGCGCCGCCACAGTTGCCTTCTCCGGAAAGGATGATGATGTAATCACCGTCGGCTGGTATGGTAAAGGTCAAGCTACAATCATTCGCAAAAGCAAATTCAGAACCCGCGACTGGAGTTTGGGTAGCTGCATCAAGTTGTGCAACGGTAATTACGGCCGCCCAATTGTTTGCATCATAACCATTACAGAAATCAAAAGTATAGCTTTCGCCCGCTATCAGGTTGTACAAAGTATAAGCTTCATTTTGCCACACTTGAAAACCTGTAATATTTATGGCTGCGCAGTTGTTGGCACAGGAAGGGGCTGGATTAAAATTCGTATAAGGCCCTCCTACGAAATCTGTACAGGATGTGACCGCACAGGCAGGGTCAGTATCAGCAAGCACATTTACCGTAATGGTATTCGTAGCAGCGTCATTGCCGAGTGAATTGCTAACCGTAAGCGTTGCTTGAATTGTGCCGGAGGTGCCGGCAGTAATACAAACATCGGGGTTGCGAAGTGTAGAGCTTGTAATGTCCAAAGTGATACCTCCAGAAGCCACAAAAGACCATGACCAGTTGGTAGGTACTCCCGTAGACGTATCATTGAATGAGATACATTGGCCTGGGCAGAGATTAAGTGAGCCATCGGCTGGAGTGAAAGAGGCCACAGGCGCAGCAGGAGGAGCACATTTTACGGCAGAACTTGCTGCTAATCCTGCTCTGGAACCCGTCATGACACCACGCATGGATGTTGCTTGATCTTCAGAAAACATGTACATACAGGCATCATCCACGTAGTCCATATAATTCATGAAAAGGTCATTGGTACTACAGGTGTTTCCCGCATTTGCGACGGCATTAATGCAACCATAATTGGGACTACTTTGGTCTGGTGTATCGGCAATGTTGTCTCCATTATTGCAACCATCGAATATGTGGGGAAGGCCCAAATAGTGACCGATTTCATGTGTTCCTGTCCGACCTCGGTTAAAGGGAGCGGTCGCACAACCACTAGAACCGAATGCAAATGCACTGGTTACGAAACCATCATAGTTCGCGGGTGCACTATTGGGAAAGTAAGCGTAGCCAAGGCCCGTACAGTTCCCATTGGTGAATTGCGTACAGGGGATGACCCAGATGTTCATATATTCATTATTGACGGCACCTGCGGCATTGCTACCCCAAACGATTATGGAAGAAGGATGCAACTGGTCATTTCCCAATTGGGTGGATTGCGTGGATGTGATCTGAACATAATTAATGGCATAATTTTCGGTTGTGGAGACAAGGTTTGCTGTGCTTGGGTGATCGTTCGTCGCTAGACAAAAATTCAGACATGCACCATTTGCTGCCAAAGTTGAAGCAGGGAAGGTACCGTCATTTACGTAGGATTGGAAGCTTGCAATATCGGCGTTTGTCCCTGTAAAATCCTCGTTGAGAATATTGATTTGGCTGAGTACGGCATCGACTGTAGCACAGTTGGATGCAAAATCTGCCTCCGTGCCAAGGATATGTACAACAGTAGGAATCGTTAATACATCAGCTGGGCCGCAAGGTAACAAGCGTTGTGCCTGCCTTGCATCTGCCGCTTTTTTTGCCTCGTAATTTGCCTTGAGTTCAGGGTGCTTTTTGAAGGCTTGCTCTGCCTTATGATCGACTGAGCATTTTTCTCCGTTTGAATGGTCGTGTTTTACAATTTGTGGAGCTTGGCTATACTGGGTAAGCTTAAATTTGTTAGGGTCTTGTTGCGCATAAATGTTGCTGCAAAAGAGAAAGGTGCTTAATAGGCATAACACCCTAAGCATAGATACATGGTTTTGCATTATGGATATTTTTTATAAAATATGAAGGTTTATAATTATGTACTCTTAACTCGTGTTGCGAATGTTTTTGTCTCTTTACTAATGATTTTAGGAACGCTCTTGTTCTACTTGAACGACTGTAAAGATATGAAATAATATGATATATTATGTCACAAATATGATTTTTTTTGACATGATACTATTAAATATTATTATTTTTTGACATTTGATGTGCGAGAAGCCAAATTGGATTTACTTTCGTCCGTAGTAATTAGAGGATGCGCCTAAAATTGCTCTTTAAAGATGAAGCCTATTAAATGAATTTCCCTTCCTAATCGTTTACAACACAGATAAATATTATTTTTAAGGTTTATATAGTTCAAAAAAAGAATATCTTTGCTAAATGAATATCTGATAACAACATACCCAAAATCTACTCATATACTATTCTTATGGAAGTTGAAAATTCATTATTACTGGATGTAGAGGCACACGTTACCAATTTTATAACAGAGCAAGTGCCAAAAGAATATGCCTATCACGATATACAGCATACCCTTAATGTGGTATCTTCCGTAGCTGAAATAGGGAAGAAGTTTGGATTGAATGAGGACGAAATGGAAATCCTGACCCTTTCAGCATGGTTTCATGATACCGGTTATGATAAAGGCTCCGTTGATCACGAAATCCGAGGAGCTAGATATGCTAGGGAATACTTGGAACGGGTAGATTATCCGGAAGAGAAAATTCAAACGATAGCGTCATGTATTAAGGCCACGAAGATTCCACAAAAACCGGAAACTTTGCTGCAACGCATTCTTTGTGATGCGGATTTGAGCCATTTGGGTAAAAAAAGTTATTGGGATCGATGTAGCCGTTTGCGACAGGAAATGACCGTTACCCGAAATATCATCATGACGGACAAGGAATGGGTAGATTTTGAAATTAATTTCATTACCAAGCATCATTATCATACTTTCGTTGCTCGGGAACAGTACGATGAAAGAAAAGAAAAACATATCTGGCAGTTGCGTAAACAGAGACATCGCTTAAACCCTGATGAGCCACTAATGGTAGAAGAACGGGCTTTTCTAGAAGGGAAAAAAGCCCGTAAAAAATATAAAAAAATGAAATCGCTCCAAAGTAATGATAATACCAAGCTCAAAGAAATCTCTCTGGGTAGGGGCGTGGAGACGATGTATCGTACAACGTACCGAACCCATGTGAACTTGAGTTCGATTGCCGATAATAAGGCCAATATCATGTTGAGTATTAATGCTATTATCATTTCAATAACGGTATCTACACTGGTGCCATCTTTTGAGGATAACCCGAAACTTATTCTGCCGACTTTACTTTTATTGTCGGTTTGTCTTTGCTCTATTGTTTTGGCAACATTATCTACCCGGCCTAAAATTACAGAAGGGAAATTTACAAGAGATGATATTAAACAGAAAAAATCTAATCTCCTGTTTTTTGGCAATTTCTATAATATGGCTATCGACGATTTTCACTGGGGCATGATGGAGATGATTAAAGATAGTGATTTCTTATATAGCTCTATGACAAGGGATTTGTATTACCTCGGGATCGTCTTGGCGAAAAAATATCGCTACCTGAATTTT
>JAHDGC010000471.1 GCA_020627865.1 Saprospiraceae bacterium
GCTCCTTGGTTATGACGCCGAAAGTGGCAAGATAAAAAACTCGGAAAATTGCCCTGTTGACGGAATCTGGAAAAGAAGCGGCAAGTTGGTCTTTTGCATCCTTACTAAAACACTGGAATAAAAAACATAATCAAGCTTGTTATTTACCTTCCTTGTCTAAAACAACCACGGGCAAACAATATCATTACGGGAATAAAACTATCCTTGGCATTGGAACAGATTTTACATTTTTCTTAAAAGAAATGCATGTCCAAAATATCTATTACGATCCCGGTATAAAGATGGAAAATGTATCAACCAAAGGTTAAAAGAAGAAGTCAATTTAGAATTAAATCGGGGAATCTTAAAAATTTGTATAGGGAAAATGAGGAGGTGGCGTTGCATGAAGTATAAAATCGAAATACAACAAAATCACACAAGCAAACAACTCCAAACAAACTGCTTACTTGTGTGCAAAAATATCCACCCATCAAAGCTCCCCCTTAAAAAAGCTAATAAAATCATCCAACTTCATCGACCCCAAATCTCCTTCTCCCTGACGGCGCACCGACACCGTTCCGGCAGCCAGCTCCTTCTCCCCTACGATGAGCATGAACGGTACTTTGCGCAACTCCGTATCCCGAATCAAGCGGCCGATGGTTTCATTTCTAGCATCGACGTAGCCCCGAATGTCATGGGCAGCCAGTTGATCTTTTATTTTATTACAATCTTCTGCGAAGCGTTCACTCAACGGCAAGATCGCAAATTGTTCTGGCGAAAGCCAAAGTGGAAACTTCCCAGCACAATGCTCCGTCAATACCCCGATGAAACGCTCCATCGAGCCGAAAGGCGCGCGGTGGATCATCACTGGCCGATGGGCAGCATTATCCGCACCGATATATTCCAACTCAAAACGTTCCGGCAAATTGTAATCTACCTGTATGGTACCCAGTTGCCAAGAACGGCCTAAAGCATCCTTAATCATAAAATCGAGCTTTGGCCCGTAGAAAGCCGCTTCTCCCAATTCAGTGGTGGTTTCCAAACCGACTTCTTGTGTGGCTTCGATAATCGCCCTTTCTGCCTTGTCCCAATTTTCATCAGAACCGATATATTTTTGTTTATTTTCCGGATCGCGGAGAGAAATTTGTGCCGTGAATTCTGTAAAACCTAATTTTTCTAAAACAAGTTTTGTCAAATCCAGCACGCCCAAAAACTCATCCTTCACCTGATCTGGTGTGCAGAAAATGTGGGCATCATCTTGTGTAAACCCACGCACCCTCGTCAGGCCATGCAACTCCCCACTCTGCTCGTAGCGGTAAACCGTCCCGAATTCTGCAATCCGAATCGGCAACTCTTTATAAGAATGCGGCCTATGCCCGTAAATTTCGCAGTGGTGTGGGCAGTTCATTGGCTTGAGCAAGAACGTTTCCCCTTCTCTTGGCGTTTGGATTGGCTGGAAACTGTCTTCTCCATATTTATCGTAATGGCCGGAGGTCACATAAAGCTCCTTTTTGGCAATATGCGGCGTAATGACCGGCTTGTAGCCCCTGCGGATTTGCTCTTCTTTCAGGAAATTCTCCAACCGGGTGCGCAAGGCCGTACCTTTGGGCAACCAAATCGGGAGTCCTGCCCCCACTTTTTCGGAGAACATAAAAAGCTCCAGTTCTGCCCCTAACTTCCGATGATCCCGCTTTTTGGCTTCTTCCAGCAGCTCCAAATATTCGGTCAATTCCTTTTGCTTCGGGAATGTTATACCATATATACGGGTCAGTTGCTTATTATTTTCATCTCCCCGCCAGTATGCCCCAGCAAGCGCCATCAACTTAATCGCCTTAATGCGGCCTGTATCCGGAATATGTGGCCCTTTGCAAAGATCGACGAAGTTGCCCTGCTGGTAAAGGGTAATGTCACCATCTTGCAGTTCTTCCAGCAATTCCAGTTTATATTCATCTCCTTTTTCTTCGAAATGGGCAATAGCATCTGCCTTAGAAATTTCCTTACGGACAAATGCATTTTTCTGGCGGGCCAACTCCTGCATTTTCTTTTCGATCTTCGGCAAATCGGCTGGTGTCAATGATTTCTCCCCAAGGTCAACATCATAATAATATCCCCTGTCGATTGATGGGCCGATTCCAAATTTCACACCGGGATAAAGTACCTCCAATGCTTCCGCCATGAGGTGTGCGGAGGAGTGCCAGAAACTGGCCTTGCCTTCCTTGTCCTTCCAGGTGAATAATTTTATCGTTGCATCTTCCGAAATCGCGCGGGTAGCATCCCACACTTCACCGTTGATCTCTGCGGAGAGGACATTTCTGGCCAATCCTTCACTTATTGATTTTGCAATATCTAGGGCAGAGCTTCCTGTTTCATACTGCCGGACATTTCCGTCGGGGAAAGTAATATTTATCATGTTAAAATTTGTTTTTCAATTTAGTAATGGTAAGCATTACGGAAAACGTCGTAAAGCATTACGACGTTACGGGATTGTATAATCATATAAAAAATGCTTAATATCCATAAAAAACATTGTTTTCGCAAAAAGAATGGCAAAAATACCAAAAAAAATTGGCAGTATGTGCTTATAACACAACTGCCAATTTTAAAATAGGAGATAAACTATTAAAGTTTAGCCTACCGCAAATGTAATCTTTAGATTAACACGAAACTCGGCCACTTTTCCATTCTCCACAGTAACACTCTGGCTCTGCACATAGGCAGATTTTATATTGTTAACGGATTTCGCAGCTTTTTTAACGGCGCGGCTAGTAGCATCTTCCCAACTTTTGGAGGAGCTTGATAATATTTCAATGACTTTTAAAACGGCCATAAATAAAATAAGGTTTAAAATTTGAGAAAATTGGTGATAACGGTGGCGCAAGGCATTACGCCACTACTAAAATCGGAAACACGGAAAAGCAAGACTTTGCAAGGGTCGTTGATTTGCTTTTCCTGTTTCTCAATGTTCCATACATATACAAAACAGATGCCATATTTTGTTTGGGCTTTCTATTCTCTTACGATTTTGTGAAAAGCATCGTATATTTTCTCCATTTCAATATGATACACACGATCATGGTGTTTTATCGGCCAAAAGGTTACCTCGTGCATGATTTTTGAGTTTTTGCAGGTTCAAATCCCTTAATATTCTTATATTTATCTTTTATTAAAATCAATTGATGCCCAGGTTTCCTAAACTTACCAATCAAGGTTTCCGAATACTACATTGTTAGCACCGGAACACTCGCAAACAAAGTTTAGTAAACCTATAATAAACAACCATGCGTAAATTCACCCGGAAAGATTTTTTTAAAGGCATTGCCCTAGGCACCATTTCCTTGCCCATCATGATCCGTTCTTGTGCAGGAGAGAATTTTGCCCAACAGCAAACTTCCGCAAATATTATTACCCAAAAGAAATACAAGTGGAAAATGGTGACAACTTGGCCACCAAACTTCCCTGTGTTAGGGGAAGCGTGCACGATGTTGGCAGACTTGGTCAAGAAAATGTCGGGTGGTCGGATGGAAATTGAGGTTTATGGTGGTGGCGAATTGGTGCCTGCACTGCAAGCTTTTGACACCGTGCGTAGTGGTGCGGCAGAAATGGGCAGCGGGGCGGCTTATTATTGGGCAGGGAAAACGCCCGCAACGCAGTTTTTTGCTTCGGTTCCTTTCGGGATGAATGCCCAGCAGTTGAATGCTTGGATTTTGTGTGGCGGTGGTATGGCGCTTTGGGAAGAATTGTATGCAAGGTTCAATGTGGTGCCATTGTTAGGCGGAAATACCGGAGTCCAGATGGGCGGTTGGTTCAACAGAGAGATTAATTCGATGGCTGATCTCAAGGGCCTGAAGATGCGGATGCCGGGGCTGGGTGGCAAGGTGTTGGAACGGGCTGGTGGCTCGGCAGTATTGTTAGCTGGTGGGGAGATTTATACGGGCTTGGAAAGAGGGATTATTGATGCAACGGAATGGATTGGGCCTTATCATGATTACAAAATGGGGTTCCACCAGATTGCGAAATATTATTATGCACCGGGTTGGCATGAGGCAGGAACGGCGCTGGAGTTTTTTATTAATAAAGATAAATTTGAGGAACTGCCAACGGACTTGCAACAAATCATCCGGTCTGCTGCACAGCAGATTAACGTGTGGATGTTGTCAGAATTTGAGGCAAAGAATGCCATTTATCTTAAAAAATTATTGGAAGAGGAAAAGGTTCAGATTCGGAAATATCCCAAGGAAGTGTTAGACCAATTGAGGAGTTTTACCAAAGATATTATTGCGGAGATTTGTGAAGAGGATGCTTTCAGTAAAAAGGTGTATGCTTCTTATAAGTCCTTTGCGGATAGGGCTACGGCTTGGGCCGAGTTTACGGAGAAGTCTTATTATAATGATATTGTGATGTAACGTAGGGGCAGGATAGGTTTTGATAAAATAAAAACGAATTATTAGTTTTGGGTTCTCATCCTTGCAATAAAATGTTCATTAACATCATTTATCTTCTTATCAATATCACTTTTTCTTATAGGTAACCTGTTATAAAAACATGAGGTAAGGCATTCTCTTGGAGTAATTCTTCGATGAGATGACTGAAGCTTTTTGGAATCTAACTTATACTTATCGCAATACCATGCTAGATAGCCTTCTTTTTTATGACTTTCACTTGTCCAATCTGAATATTCTAAATAATCTTCTTCTAAAAAACCTTTTAAAACATTAAGGCAAAAACCTACACATGTCATTCTTTCCCCCCTATCAATACTATTCAAATGATTTCCATCAGAATCATAACTTTCTCCAGAATAAAAGTATCCATACTTAGGGTTTGCCTTTTTCTTAATATTCTGACATTGAGCAATAAATGCAGGAATTTCTTCTGGAATTATTGTATCTGTAATCTTATGATAATAATCATTTTCCAAGGGGATAAACTCTATCTCTGTTCCACTATAATGAAATTCGTAGAGTTTCTTTTGGTATCTAATTACAAATCCTGCATGATAGGAGTCTTTCTCATCAGTTAAATTTCCAATTCCTACGAAGTCAGACTCTCGATCTGATTCAAACAGGCTACGCACTATTTCAAACATTAATTTAGCCATTCAATTTTTTCTTTGTGTAAGTTTCTAACAAGGCTTTTCTTGGGTTTTTAATTGACTCATGATTTTTGAATGGTTTAGAAATAACCAGTAAAGTCTTCAATTCGCTTAAATGAAAATTCTTATCATTAAAGGCTATTAAAAGTAAGCTTAAAACTTTGTGACCTAACTGGGTTGTCTCGAATGTTTCATCAATAAAATCGTGTGTTAATGTCAATTTTTCTAAAAGATTTTCCTCCCTATAGTACGTTTTCAAGTATGTTTTAAGTAGCCGTGAAGTATCTGGATCTAATATTTGTTTATGTGAATATTCATCTCTTTTATCTGGGGTAGTCCATTCTTTACATAAAAGCAGAGCGTCAACCTCTTGGTAGAGAAATTGATTTACTATCATTGCTTCCTCCTGAGTACAGCCAATCGTTATTTTTTCGCCGTGACCATAATCAAAATGGTAGTTTGGAAACTTCCCTCCAATTTGATTCAAAAAGCCTTTTACTATTTTAATTTTAAAGGTATAAGGTCTTTTCTTCCTTTTTACAATTATTTTTGAAGAATCTTTTAATCTTTGGTGAATGTTGAATATCTCCTTTTTATATGGCTTATATAAAAAATAATAATCAAAATTACTTCTCTTAACTTGCTCTTGAATTGATCTAAGATGAGATGTTAATTCTTTATCTTCACTTTCCCCTTTTATTGCAGTATCTATTTCCTCATAAATCAAATCCATTGTAGCAGTTGAAGCTTCTACTGCACAAACAGCAGACCCCTTTTTTATAGAAAATGTTAATAAATCATTTGATGCAATCGAAGATGCTATGTATTTCAAGGAAGACATTACAGTCATAAATGATTCTAACGCCTCCGGTGTTAGCGAATCTAAACTTACCTGTTCGTTATAAGCTTCTTTTAGTATTATTTCTAATTTGTCCGACAGCATCAAATAATTCTTTAATGTGGAATCTTACTGTAAATAAGACAAAATTATTCCAATTTTTGAAAAAAAATAAGATTTATTTTTGAATTTGTTATATTTTCATATTGCTTAATTTTCTTTTATCAAAAAAAAAGCCGGACAATCTGCCCGGCTTCGA
>JAHDGC010000472.1 GCA_020627865.1 Saprospiraceae bacterium
AATCAAGCGAACATTGCCATTATTCCTGGGACGGATACCCCTGTGGAGATTAATTCTGTAAATCAAAATCTCAACTGGGAATATTACAGGAATAATCCGCCGGGAGGTGGTTATTACGGTGGCCCCGCTCCTTTGAATACGCTCCAATATGATGGTTTGACTTCCGATTATTTGGGTGTTAAAAAAAGCTTGACCGCAAGGGCGCAGGTAGAACCTTGTAATACTTATCATCTTAAACTGGCGGTTGCTGATCGCGGGGATGAAGCATTAGACTCAGGGGTTTTTATTTCTGAGATTCGAAGTGGTGTTCCCAATTTGATTGCTGATTTTAATTCTGGATTGGATTATCTGATCGAGGATTGTACGGGACAGGACGATCAGATTTTAGTTACCTTAAATAATCCTCTTCCGGATACGGTTAAGTATAATATTGAGGTCGCTGGTACGGCAGAATTTGGTGTTGATTACACTTTGGATATTCCGGAGGTCGCGGTACTTCCTCCGGGACAAACCGTGCTTAGTTTTCCGATCGTTCCGATTGCAGATGATTTGGAAGAGGGAGAAGAAACCATAGAGTTGGCCTTGACGAATAATTTTGGTTGTGGTGATATTACCTACACTACCCTTACGGTAATTGTTGCGGATAATCCAGCAGTAGAAATTAATGCTGGAGCGGATACCGTGTACATTTGCCAAGGTAGTATGGTGGAACTTAATGCAGAGGGGGCACAAAGTTATTTCTGGACACCGGTTTCCGTTATAGAAAGTCCGACCAGTGCGACAACACAAGCAGAAACGACCGTAGACCAATGGGTTTATCTGGAAGGTATTGTGGGTATTTGTGTGGGCTATGATTCTGTATTTTTGAAAGTTGTTGATCCTACAATTGCTGTTGAAACGGCCGATCCGATTAGCGTATGTGAAGGAACTTCCGTGACGCTTGAGGCCATTAATAATACAAATGGTAGCAACATTATGTGGACCCCGGCTTTTGATTTGGAAGATCCGACCAGTCCGGTTATTACGGTTACGCCAGATGAGACGACAACTTATACGGCAACGATAGAATTAGAGGGTTGTATTGTACAGGATGAGATTACGGTGACGGTAGATCAATTTGATTTTCCAGCCATTACAACAGAAGATACTACTTTATGTCAAGGACAACCGCTTATTCTAGCCAGCCAGATTACCAATACGACGACCAATTATACTTGGACTCCCGATATTTATCTTGATGATGCTTCGGCCTCTGGACCGACGGCTATTCCGCAGGAAGATGTTGTCTATACTTTGTATGCTAATAGCCCGAATGATTTGTGTTTAGATACCGCAACGGTGAATGTTTCCGTTATTCCTATCGCTTTGGATATTCTTCAAAATGATGATTTGGGCATCTGCATCGGGGCATCTGTAAATCTAAATGCAACTTCGACGACTGGTGAAGTTATCTGGTCGCCAAATGACGGCAGCTTGAGTAGTTTGGAGGAATTCGACGTCGTTGCAACACCGCTAGAAGATACTTATTATTATGCCAGTACGACTTTTGGCCCATGCACGGTCACGGATTCTGTTTTTGTCGCCGTAGATTCTTTACCTAATGGATTTTTGCAGGCGATTCCTAATCAAGAAACATATTGCATCGGGGATGATGTTTCCTTGGTTTCTCCTATTTACGAGCCGCTTGACTTTCCGGAGCTAACAACAAGCTGGCAAAGTGGTCCAGGGTACGAGACAGAGCTTTCTAACTGGAGTGCGGTTATTGTTGCCACAGAAGATTATGAATATGAACGAATTAGTACAAATGGCCTTTGTTCCGATACGACCAGCATATTTATTGATGTGGTGGAATTGTCCATTGATATTTTGCAAGAAAACTCCGCCATTTGCCCGGGAGAAAGTATTGACCTTACGGCAGAAACCAACACGGGAGAGGTCACTTGGGAACCGGATGATGGTAGCTTGAGTGCTTTGGATCAACTAGAAGTGACCGCAACTCCGGCACAGTCTACAGTTTATACGGCTAGCGTAACGGTTGATGATTGTACCCTTACGGATAATGTTGCTGTTGATGTTATACAGGTTATGGTTGATATTAATCAAGAAGATACAGGCATTTGTTTGGGAGAAAGTATTACCCTTACGGCCAATGTTAATGTGGGGGAAATCAGCTGGTCACCGGATGATGGTAGTTTGAATACGACAACCGGTACTGAGGTGATTGCTACGCCTACAGTGAGTACGAGCTACACGCTGATTTCGACCCTTGGGGATTGTTCCGATTTGGATGCCGTTACGATAGAAGTTACGGATGTTTCGCTTGATATTGCTCAAGAAAATACGACGATTTGTGCAGGGGAAAACATTACACTCACGGCGACATCCAGCACCGGAGAAGTGAGCTGGTCTCCGGATGACGGTAGCTTGAGTGCTTCGGATCAACTGGAAGTTGTGGCTACACCGACTACTTCTACAACTTATGTTGCCAGCACTAGCCTTAATGGTTGTGATGCCGAAGATAGTGTGGACATTGCCGTAACATCTGTTGATATTTTACAAGAAAACACGACTATATGTTTTGGAGAATCTATTGTCCTAAATGCCGTTTCTGATGCCGATGAAATTACTTGGACACCGGATGCTAGTTTGAGTACGAATACCGGAACCGAGGTCATTGCCACACCAGAATCCACTACGGTTTATTATGCCAGTATTATGGTGGATGATTGTGTGGCGCAGGATAGTGTTGTCATTGAGGTGATTGATATTCAGTTGGATCTTTTGCCAGATGATACGACTATATGTGAAGGGGATAGCATTGTGCTGATGGCCACCACCAATATCGGTGAGGTGATATGGATGACCGAGAGTGGTAATGATACGATTGGTGTAGGGGCAGAACTGGTTGTGGCTCCGAGCAGCACGACGGTTTATAATGGAACCGTGACCATTGGCCAATGTAGTGATGGTGTCGGTGTGGAGATTATAGTTACGGACCTTCCGGATAATACCATCAATGCTGATCCTGACTTGGAGTTTTATTGTTATGAGGATATGGTTACGCTGTCTCCTAATTTTAATCCAGCAGATTATCCCGGACTCGTAACGATATGGCAAGATGACTCGGGCTTTATCAGCAATATGGATGAGCTTACCATTACAGCAACGGACATTGGTAGCCATGAATATGAAAGGGTTTTAACTTTGGAGGGTTGTTTGTTGGTTAATGCTTATACGATCAATACTTTGGATACGATAATTGATTTGGGAATTTCGGAAGCGGCCATTTGCCCAAAAGATACAATACAAGTTATTAATGAAGCTTATTGGACATGGACGCCAGCTGATGTTACTTTTAGCGATGATCTCGCAACCGTTTCCATTGCACCAGATTCTACAACGGTTTATATGGTTTCAGATGATTGTGGGAATAGTGTAGAATTGCCCGTTACGGTTTATGATGACATATCTGTTGCGATTACACAAGAACCGGATGGAGATCGACTGGAGGGAACTTCCGTTACTTTGGAAGCCGTTACGGATATTCCCGCGGCTACTTACGTGTGGACACAAAATGGGGATGTCCTGACCAATACATCTGCGACAATAGAAGCAACAATTGTAGAGGGGGAAAATGTTTTTACAGTGACGGTTACCACCGTTGATGGTTGTGTCGGTACTTCTACCACTACGGTGTTGGGTGAGCGGTTCAGATGTGCCCTACCCAGCATCTTTGCACCTACTGGTCGAGATGGCAATTCTTTAAATCAGACTTTCCGACTTATTTGTAATAATTCAACGGGGCCAAATCCGAATGATTTTACCTGTGCAGAAAATCTTCAATTGAATACCTTTAAAATATTCAATCGTTGGGGGCAGCTTGTTTATGAAGGAACGAATATTGATCAAGGCTGGAATGGTACCTACAATGATGCAGATGCTCCGGCGGATGTTTATCATTTTATTTTGGAGGCGGTTGATTTGAATGAGAATGATCCGACCTTGCAAATTATAACCTTGCAGGGAGAGGTGACTTTGATTCGGTAGGCGTACAAATATTTTGTGAAAGGCCACGGTAGGGATACGTAGGGGCAAGGCATGCCTTGCCCCTACGTATCCCTACGTTTTTTAATCAATCATGAACTTCGTAAACGTATTTTTGTAGCGTTTCTTCTCCCCTATTGTTTACAACTTCTCTGGCAACAACCTGCCCCTCTGGGCCATACTCAAGGTGTTCTTCTTCAATAATTTCTCCGTTGGCCTTTAAGGTGAGCTTACTCGTGGCTTGGTCTTTATCGTTAAATTCCCATTTGTAAACAACGGCAACACCATGATCGGCGTCTTGGATATGATGTTCAACACGGTTTCCTTTTTCATCGTAAACAAAATGTTCATAGTGCACCAATTTGTCGTTGGCATCCGTAATCTCCACCGTTTCTACTTGTGCTTTATCGTTTAAAACGTAATCGTAAAACAATTCTTTTACAAAACCATCCGCATACTCAATCTTCGTCTGGGTTGGTCTGTTATGGTTATCATATGCCACTTTCATTTTTTGCTTCAAGGTACCTTCTTCACCATAGGCATGTTCTTCGAGCACGTTCCCCTCACTGTCAAACCGACGATAAACTTTGGATTCCATGTAATCTTCATCATCTATGACTTGTGTGGTCTCGCTGTTTTCCGCCTCATTTCTTGCTATAGATTTTACATCATGAGAACCATCCCGATATTCGGTTTTGATGCTCGCTAGCTTACCGGAGTTTTCATAAGAAAAAGAAAGCACCTGATCGGGTTCCCCTTCCTCACTATAATGCATTTCTTCTATGACCTTGCCCTTATCATCCAACTTTCGGATAACGGCTTGATTTAAATTGCCATCAAGGAAATAGTTTTCTTCTCGGATGATGATGTCTTCTATTGTCCGTTCTTCAAAGGCAACCAATAAAGGTTCTTCGGCCTCCGTAGTTTGAATGTAGCTTTTAATGGATTTTATTTTTTTCATAAAACACCTCGGATTGAGTTCAAAAAAATGAATCACAAGGTAATAAATGTTATTCAGAATGATATGGAAATAAGAAATTGATTTGAAACATCATTTTACAATCAATTTCCGAACGGCCACTTCTGCATCAGTCTCCAAGTGGATGAAATAGGTACCGGCCGGATATTGATTCGCACGGATAAAATACTTAGATGATCCCGCTGGTATATTGCCATCAAAAATGGTTGCTACCTGCCTCCCCATAACATCATGCATACTTATGGTGGCTTCTAGCGACTTATTGCTCTCTACTGGGATGCAGGTAATGCCTGCAGATGGATTAGGAAAAACATCGAGTAAGCTTAGCGTAGTTTCCACCCCTTGGATTCCAACGATACAATCTGTTGCAGTAGTATCTACTGTAATGGTGTAATACCCTTCTGGCGCAGGCATCGGCCTATTGATTGTCTTACCTGTTTCCGCCACCGCGTGTATATAGTACTCGACTTGGATAACTTCTTCAAAAGATGGTAGCCAAACGCTGTATATAGATGGCTCATCCACCGTATTGGTCATCGGCACCATAGTATAAGTTGCTGTTCCGGCAATCCTGTAAAATAAAGCAACCGACGCAATGGCATCATTATGCTTTACTTCTGCTTCAAAGAAAATTTCTTCATCCTTGCAAGCCTCATCAATCCGGTTATGTGAAATCCAGAGTGGGTTCTCTACCCCGAGTTCTTTAGTGATACAATGAATCGCACCGCTCTGCGGAATAATACTGTTACAATTGATCCCCTGAATATTATAGCCAGGCATGTTTTCCCGCCAAATGTTCAGTGCAATGCTATCATACGGTTCGTAATAAGTTGGCACCAAAATCGTGTTATTCACAAAAACAGCATTCGCATAAGTCAGGTAATCCCCATTGCTGTCGGGATAATCACCATCAGGTTCAGGTGGCATGGGGATTCTTACAATCTCAAAAGGTTCTCCGTAATGTGTCGTGAAATTACTTAAAACATACTGGATATTGGCCTCAATTTCAGGGCCATCCGCGACCCCTTCGGGGTATTCTCCAACAAGGAGTGTACGTTCATCCAATAATTTCATGTGCATATCAATATGGTGGATGAGATCGTAGTCCAAGGTTTCCATTTTGACATACTCCTCAATGC
>JAHDGC010000473.1 GCA_020627865.1 Saprospiraceae bacterium
GCAGATGTTTATGAAATAAAGTTAGTAAAAAATGTATGAAAATGTATAATAAAATAATATTTTTTATTCAAATATTGAAAAACGAAAGACCATTGTGCATCAATTTTACACATGAAAAGCCGTGTTCAAATTATTGAACACGGCTTTTTTACAGGACCAATTTAAAGATTGGCGTTATTTCTTCTCAAAACTCTTGATAATATCTTCATCTGATTTTCCCAGATTTTTAAGCAAGAATTCGGTGTCATCCGCAAAATCATCTTTAGGATATTTCTGTAGAAATGCCTGATAGATTTCTTTAGCCTCTGTCGGTTTAGACAAGTCATTATCCAATGTAAACCCTTTCAAGAATAGGGCCTGCGATGCTTTTTCATAATTAGGATATTTTTCCAAAATCCAATCATATATTTCAAGGGCTTTAGGAAATTGTCGCATCGTTCTTGCCGTTTCGCCAGCTTTGAATAAGCTACCGGCCGCGCTAGGATCTTCTGGCTTTAACAAGGCCATAATCTCCGTTGCGTTGATATACTTGCCTGCTATGGCGGGTTCTATTCTATGCGTAGAATCATTGTACATTTTTTTCGATATATCAACAATTCTCTCGCTTAAAGATGCTGTACCTTCTGGTATGCCAGCTTTCGCCTTTGCATTGTTCGGATAGGCAGCAGCAATGCCTTGATAGACAGAAATTGCCGTTTCGCTATCTTTCAGGTTATTGGCAAAAATACCGGCCATCAAACTGGCATTGGCTTCGTTCTCTGGAATCAGTCCGTATTCTTTCAGAGAACGTTTCAGCATGTTGATGGCTTGGGTAAAGCTTTTCTGCCCAACGCTGATTTGCGCAATTTGGGCAAAATTGCCGGTTGCCATTTTGACATCTTTGGGATTGGCTTCTATTTGCTTGAGCAAATTGGTGATCATCGCACGTGGATCATCTGCCTTTTTATCATTGTTATTCGATTGTTCTGGAGTATCCGTTTTGCAAGCTGATATTAGGAAAAGTATGCAAAAAAGCAATAGGGTGTTTTTCATGATTGTTTTTCTTTAAATAAATGAACTTCAATGGTTTCTTTACAAGAAAGCCCTTTTTCTTGATAAACAAGGCCACAAAATTACGACTTTTTAGTTTTTTGAAAAACTAATTTCAACTATTTCCGGATTTTAATCTTTATTTGATACGCTAGAAGCTTATTTATTTCTTATCCAAAACCAAATCAAACTCCAATCCGCTATTGGCCTCGCCCCTTCCATTGCTTACCTTCCGCCCCAGCCAGGTATAAACTTTCCCGTTCCTCCAACGGGTACGTTGCCATTTTCTTTCAATGATAACACCGGAACGGGGTACTTCCTCTTCATGTAAAAAATATGGGCCCCAAGTGTTCTGGGTCGTGTCATATCCGGTTTTGAGTAATGTTGTTCTTGGGCGGATTCGTTCCGGTGTTCTTCCTTTTATGATTCTTGGCATCGCTGCTCTTCTTAATTGAATTTTCCTGCTATTTACGCTTCCCAAACGAACGGGGATAAATGGAATCCAGTTTTCGGGCACCGTTGTTCCGAGTTTGTACCGGATAGTGGCATCATTAATGACTGGCGGATCGGATGGATTGGTATCTGGAACATCTGGTGTAATACTGACCAGATAATCATGTAATCTGTTACCGGCTTGCCCTCCGTCCATCGCACCACCTAAGCCATCCGGAACGAGCTTTTCTATGCCCCATACCATGTTGGCCATTTCATCCCTTAACAAGCCAACGCGTTCAACAGGATCACTCTCCATTGTCCTAACAACGGCAGGCGGAACAAATAATCTTGTGTCAGCTGTACCGGCAGAGAGATCTTTTCGCTTTAAATTAAACATAGTCCATCTTTGCCAATCTGTATTATCTCCGGCACCTGCTGCGTCAACAGCAGTATATTGACCAAAAACATCTCTAACGACGATATTTTTTATTGCACACAAACTTCCCACTGCTACATCGAATGGCACGAGCATCCAATCATTACTATAAATTAATGCAAACTCTGTCATCAAAAGTTTTGGCAGTTCATTTGTGTTGGCTTTTATATCCCCAAGATCAACTTTAAAATCCTCAAATTGCCACCAGCGGGCTAAGGGCATGCCCGGATATTTTAGATCTGTTGGCAAAACGGTGATAAGTTTCCTATGTACCTTAGTTGGGTCAATAGCTCCGTTAGTTAGTGAGGCATTGTAATTATTGCTATTGGTTTCAACATCAAAATTATACCAATCTAAGTGACCGTGGGCATATTCCGTGGTACTTAAAACAGATCTGGCACCTGGACTATTCGGTACGGAACAATGAAATTGATATTCCAATTGTTTGGGGTTCCAAGCACTGTCTATTGTATTTTCTGGCTGGCTATACACACGCTCAAACCAATCTAACAATTCATTACCTGCATCATCAACCCTTGCTAATGCATTCACACTACTGGTAGAACTAACAAAAGTAGAAGCGGCCTCTCCACCCTTAACCTTGGAATAAATGGTGCCTCCATCTAACATTCTGCCTTCTGAAATAGCCGCATAGTTTTTCACCAAATCATAGTTGGAGTAAATTTCTGGGAATTGATCGGAGGGCGAGGGTAGGGTAAACTTGAAAGCTTGCTGATTTCTAAAATCATTAATAATATTATTGATCGTACTTTGTGCAAACCCTCCGGGGGAGGCCGAAAGTTTTTGTTGTAACAGGCGTTCGAAGTGTTTCCCCATTTCTTGTCTTAAAGTGAGATCCAAATAAACGGGTTCTCTTTCTACCGTCGTTTCCATGGGGATGGATTCTTCAAAATTTTTGGCTGCCTGTCCTCTTAAGGAGAATCGGTCAACTTTTGAAGTTTGCATATCGACCCGCATTTCTAAGGCTGATCCTGCATCCTCTGCATTAAACTCTCCGAATTGCCATTGTCTGGATATAAACCATAAGGCATCCCTGACTTCTGCTTTTAAGGTTCTGGAAAAATCCTCTGTTCTCGGCCTAGCTTCCAAACGATTCCAAGAAATAATTGTAGGCTTGTTTATTTCTATGCCGACCAAGATGGCCAGTCGATCAATAAAGAGATCCAGCACGTAGGCAGAAGCGATTTGATAAGTGTCATAACTTCCATCACCTTCCCCGTTTTGTAACATGCGGTTCACCAGTTGCGTCCTGTTGTTTTCTTTTAAAAGGAAAAAACTGTTTGTCCGGATGCCGTCTAAAATGGCTTGTCTTGTTTCTAATTTATCATTACTGAAAATGCCATCAGTATAAGTTCCCAAATTTAAAGTGCTGGCCAAATGTTGGTATCTATGCTTTGTGAGATTGTCCTTGTTCGTATAATAATTTAATAAATTCCAACTTAAAGAACGTTCGGGATCGAATGCCATATGATAGGCATCGGCAATGGCTCTATAGGAGGCAAGCGTCATTTCATTATTATAGATGTCGTTTAAATCTTCTTGAACGATTTCAAAACCTTGATTTGCCCCAATACTAAAAGGAGATAAATATTGGTATGCTGTACTGGCCAATTCCATTAAAAGAGTAGAGGCAGCCAAGTTTGAATCCAAGATTAATTGTGAATGACCTGTATTGACCTTGTCGGGGTGACTCTTGGCATCAAGCCCTGCAATTAAGGTATGCACATTGATCTTCTCGGCGCCAATTTGGACAACGGGATGTTTTTCAATGAAATCCATTGCGGCCATATGACTGGAACGGATTATCCAATTACTTGGAGGATTGGAATCAGTACTTTTCGGGATTACTTTATCCCAGTTGAGTTTAATGGTGCGCTCTTGATCTTGGGAAGGAATCTGTTTGTCAAAGAAAATTTTCCGCACCGCTCCCAATGTTGTTGCCGTATCGTAATTTAGCCGTAAGGCAGCAATTTCCAATTGACTCAAAGCTAGAATGAAGTTATCAAATTCTTGTCCCAATCCTGTTGGAATAGGAGATTTGAGTTTCATATAGGTGTAGATCAGATCATGGATCTTATCCTCTCCAAAGTAGGGAATATCGGCCAAGTCTTCCAATCGCTTGAAGGTACCACCCAGTGCTGCTCGGCGTTGCAAAATGCGTTCCGCTACCTTGAGCCCGATATCGTAGCCACGTCCCCTTTTATCGGGATCATCACTAATCGGGCCAGCACTAGGCTCTATCCCGGCGATGTCAGCGGCAGTCGTTGCGGCATTCAGGTAATCTAAAATGGCCAACTGATATACGGCTAAAGTACCGTTATTTTGTATGGCTTGTTGTATCTCTATGGTATTCATATCAAGGATTTTCGAAGGTTATTTCTGTAAAAATGGATGGAGCAAGATAGTCCTGGACTTTAATCAATCCAAAGACACCATTGCGGGGACGCTGGACCACATTTCTTCCAAAATCGAGTGTCGGGGTATCATCCGATGCGCTGACGGCAGCATACAGAGCCGGTAAAACTTGAGGGTAAATAGATTTATTTAATAAATCGGGATCAACGGCTCTTTTCTTTGCCCAATCTAGGGTTTCTACCAGCGTATCCATCAAGTCATCCCATGACCACTGGCCGTCAAGGTTTGGAGAAACGGCCAAAAGGCAAGCCTGTGGTGGCTCTGAATTCGGATTGTTATAATGAACAGAAATACCCGTATGGGCGACCTTGTGCGGGATTTCTTCGACCCACTCGTCAACCATAATCCCGGCTTGCAGGCCATTCGGTGTATATCCTGTTGGGTTATAAAACAACATGGAAATATTTTCATCGGGAATAGGATAATCTTCGGGATATTCAACCCCTAACCAACGGGTTGCTGGACTAGAAGAGGTATCCAGTGGCAGTAATGGAATTTGACTCAATGAAAAGTTTAATGCCTGATCGGTACTTTTTACAGCTTGAGATAACAGGCCTGTTTGATGTAGTGCACGCAATCGTTTTCTTACTGGAGTTAACCCCTGGAACCATTCTTCAATTGCCAATGCTCGTGTATCAGCTAGGTAATCGGTATAATTATTGGCAGCATTGATTTGCCCTTCATTATATAAACGGTATTCTGGAAAAACTTTAAACGAGCGTCCGAAAAGTTGTTGTGCAGCGGCTTCCAGTAATTTTATTTTTGCTTCTTGACTGGTTGCCGTTGCCAAAGCGGTGAGGTTTTTATCTACTTCGACTTTTCTTTTTTCTAAATCTGCTAACACAACTTCAGCAGCTTTCAACATCTCAGTACTTATATCAAAGGAAACATCTGCTGCTGTGGCAGGCACTGCATTTTGAGTACCAAAAAAATCGGCTTGATCTAAAGCTGCCCTTAAGCCATTGAGCTTGTTGGCACCTGCGGTTACGGGATCATCTGTGATGGTATTCGCCTCGGCCATTCCGGCAATCAGATCGGTGATGGTACCTTGAAATCCTCGCTGTCCATTGGGCATGTTATCTACAAATACATCGTTTATTCTGTTCAATAAAAAACTACTATCCAGTCCAAGCGTTGGGTTGGCTTCCACCGTTGCTTCAAGGCCATCTGACAACATAAAATCCAGAGGTCTTAGTGGGCGACTATTGCCCACCACCTGTTGTAATTGATCAATTAAGGCCTGTATTTCAAAAATGCTTACTTGGTCATTTGTTAAGCCATTTCTATCGGTAAAGGCAATACCGACTTCCACATTGTCCGCGTCGATTACATTTTTACGGATATGGTAATTTAATCGGTTTAGCATGGCAGATGCATTGCCTTCTTTGGTATTTACATTTAAAATGTAATACAAATCTATAGCTTCAATATTTAACTCGTCTAGCCCAAGACGACCTATAAGAATAGGATCAAGAACGCCATTTTCGTCCGTAAACTGATATTGGTAGTTGACCTGAATATTCGAAGGAGCAGGCAGCATTTCAGCTAACCACCTGTTGAGGTGTGGTTCTGCAATTGATCTAGGCGTTCCGTTTGTAGTCCAGATGTTATGACCATTCGGACTGAGATCAAAATGGCAACCGACGCGGTGATTCAAGACATCAAAATTTCTAGGCGTTTTGATCACATCAGGATCAATGGCCAAGGGGTTTCCTCCTAGAGCCTTGAGTACTGCACTGGCCTTGGGATAGTTCCCCAATACAACTTGATGCATGGCCTCCGACATCAAAAGATCATTGATCCCATCCATAGCGTCATGCA
>JAHDGC010000474.1 GCA_020627865.1 Saprospiraceae bacterium
GGGCCAAGTGTTCCGCATGTGCCTAGAGTCAGAAATTACTATCTACTCGACATTATGATAAAACTCGAAAGAAAAGCAACGGTATTGAAATACGCGAAAGAAAGTATCGCTGTAGCCCAAAACCATATGCAAAGCCAAAAAGGATGCTCTGCTGTTCGGGTAATTGTAGACGTTGATCCGCAATAAAATAGAACTAGTCTTTTTGTAGCATATCCCCCATTTTTTAAGGGAAAAAGCACTAAAATGCTGAAAATCCACCGTTTTTTCTCCCTTAGAGGGTCAAAATTAGTATTTATTGAAATTATTTATTACATTGTAGCAAATCCGGCGGAAATCAAGGGGAACCGCGCTTGAAACGCCCTCAATTTTCGCCCCTGATGGCCCCTAAAATGATCTTTCTCAGATGCTTTCTTTTTTTAAAATGTACGCATTTACAATTTCTTGCGTCATAAGTATAGTTTTGGTAATAATTGCTCCAAAATAATTATTGCCATAAACCTCCAAATAACACAAATTCCTGCCCGTCTAGCCCGACGAGAGAATGAAACGAATAATCCGTTAAACCCGGATAATGGAAACATAAGTCCTACATTAATAACACCTGAACATATCGTATATCACAGCGATTACTTTGTATTTGTTCTACAAATACCTTGTCTATTTATAGAATAAATAGAACATAAACAGACTTAAACCTTATTTTTTCATAAACATTTTTGCTATGAGGTATCAAGCAATACGAAACAAAAAGGACAATTTTTACTACTTTCGCTTTCTAACCAATGATGGAAAGTTAATCCTTGAAAGCCAACATTACAAATCAAAAGAAGACTGTTTCAACGGTATCCGTTCTGTGATTAAAAACTCATCAGATGATGCACGATATGAGCGGCTCGAAACAAATGGGCAGTATAGTTTTATACTAAAAGCCGCCAATGGTCAAGAAATCGGGAAGAGTGTTTCTTTTGAAAGTAAGGCAGCCGCAGAAGGTGCGATTGCACTATTCATCAAAGAAGGTCCCAAAGCTAATACGGGAGCCAAAACCCAGGCAAAAAGTACAGAAACGAATCAGGTAAAAGCAAATGCTGGAGCAGACAAACCAGCACCTCCTGCTGACATTTCCAAACCAGATACTGCCACACCAAAACCGGATGACCCGACCAAAGACAACTATTTATATCGGGAAGCCTTTGATGCCAAAACGACGGATGTTGCCAAGGGCTTTGGTTCTTATCAAAACGAAGTCGATCAAGAGTATTATTTTCATTTCAAAAATGATGATGGTGTTGTTATCCTCATCAGTGAAGGCTACACGAAAGAGTCGAGCAGGGAAAATGGCATACACTCTGTTATAAAAAACTCACAGTATGAACGAAGATATGACAGGAGAACCGACACGTATGGCAATCATTACTTTATCCTAAAGGCAGCTAATGGTCAAGAAATTGGTCGCGGAAAACTATACCAGACTACTGCAGAGATGGAAGAAGCCCTCAATCAATTGAAAGCTTCTGCCCCAACATACGCCCAACAATACAGCGTTGACCTCACGGCTAAAAAGAAAGATACCGAAGCACCAGAAAAAAAGAAAAAGAAGAAAAAAGAAAAGAAAGAAAGAATTTACGTCAAAGCAGGGAACTACCCCTTCAACGATTGTAAATATGATATTTTCCAAAGTGGTGGCAATGAAAAGTATTATTTTCTAGTTAAAAATCCAGAAGACAAAGTATTGTTTTTTAATGCCAATGTCAGGGGATATGAAACCGCTGAGGAATGCGAGACCGGCATGAATTATTCTTTCAAATTCTCACCGGATCGCAATAACTATATTTCCAAGCAGGCTAAAAACGAGAAATGGTATTTTTACATCAAGGATGATAAAGATGCTTATGTAGGTAAGAGTTTCTTCTATGATACAGAAGAAATTATGGAAGCTGACATTGCCATGTTATTAGGTGCGGCGGCAACAGCGGCTAACCTTGCCGGAACAGGTGATGCTGATGGCAAGAATAATGATGAATACCAACCATTCGAATTTTACCAAAAGCATTATAGCAGTTCCAAAAACAATTTTGATTCCTTTAAAGGAGAAGATGACGAATTCTACTTTACCTTCAATGACGAAAACGGGAACATCCTGTTAATTAGCGAAGGCTACAAATCAGAAGCGTCTAGAGACAATGGAATTGCTTCTGTTACTAAAAATGCCAGCATTCCTGAACGTTACACTTACCAACAGCATGCTGACGGCCAATATTATTTTACCATTAAGGCAGGTAACCATCAAGAAATTGCGACCAGTGCCCATTTCGCAACAGAGGACAGCAGCAAAAACATGGCAGCCTGGCTGCAGGGAGGTGGTTCCCGGATAGGACAAGGACACGCAATCGTAGGCGGTGCCTTGATGTCTTACATGATGATCAAGCAGCAAAAAGAAGCGGAAGAAGCTCGCCTTGCTGCCATAGCCGCAGAAGAGGCCAAGAAAAAAGCCGCAGAAGAGGCCGAAGCCAAACGCAAAGCAGAGCAGGCACGCATTGATGCAGAACTAGAAGCCAAACGTAAAGCAGAAGCTGAGGCAGAAGCAGCAAGATTGAAAGCCGAGGCGGAAGCCAAAGCCAAAGCAGAGGCCGAAGCAAAGGCTAAGGCGGAAGCAGAAGCAGCAGCAAAAGCGAAGGCAGAAGCCGAAGCAAAAGCCAAGGAGGAAGAAGAGAAAAAGAAGAAGAGGGAACAAGATAATTACATGCCGATCAGTGCTTACGCTGCCGGTACAGGTTTTGTTAAATTCAAGCATGATAAAAATGACCATTTCTTCTTCAACTACAATAATGATGAAGGAAGGGTTATCTTGAGAAGTGAAGGATACACTACAGAAGCCGCTAGAGATAATGGGGTACAATCTGTTATCAAAAATTCTGGAGAAGAGAAACGCTGGGTGGTTCAGCAAACGCCACAGGGTAAACATTACTTTGCCTTAAGAGCAGGAAACAATCAGGAAATTGCCCGAAGTGCTTACTACGATAATGCCGCCGATATGGATAAAGATTTCGGTTGGATTAAAGGTAGTAAATCCAGTATCGGAATGGGTTCTATGATGGTTGGTGGTACAATGATGTCGGCTTGGATGATCCAGAAAGAAAAGGATGACAAGGCCAGACTTGAAGCAGAGGCGAAAGCCAAGGCAGATGCAGAAGCCAAGGCCAAAGCAGAAGCGGCAGAAAAGGCTAGACTCGAAGCGGAGGCAAAAGCTAAAGCAGAAATGGAAGCCAGAATAGCTGCCGAAGAAAAGGCCAAAGCGGAGGCAGAAGCCTTAAGATTGGAAGCGGTCAAGAAAGAGCAAGCGGCGGCGGCATTGTTATTGGCGAAACAAGAAGCAGAGGCCAAAGCTAAGGCGGAAGCCAAGAAAGAAAAAGAAGACGATTACCTACCTTGTGCGGATTATGAGAACAGGCCCGTCAATGACAAGATCAATAATGTTGCTTTATTCAAGCATAAGAATGGGCAATACTATTTTGCAGTCTACAACAAAGATGGCAGTGTACGCCTTCGGAGTGAAGGTTTTGGCACCGCAGAAGGACGGGACGTTGAGTTATCCGGTGTCTTGAAAAACCTAGACAATCAGGATATGTATTCCAAAATTGAAAGAGGAAAATACTTTATCCGCGTATTGAAAGATAAAACGGGTCGGGAAGTCGGAAGAAGTTGTCTGGAGAAAAAAGATGAAGGTGTTGCGACCGGAAAAATTGCGGCTGGTGCGGCTGGTCTTGCTGGAGGCGTGATTGCCACCAGTGGCGAAAAGAAAGAAGAAGTCGTAAAGCAAACACCGAAGAAAAAAGATGTCAAAGACGATTACTTGCCTTGCGAAAGTTACAAAACCAGTAGAGCAGGGTTCTCGGAATTCAAGGACAAAAAAACTGGATTGTTGTATTTCAGTTACAATGACAAAGATGGCAATGTATTGTTGAGAAGTGAAGGGTACAATAAAAATAATGCACGGCAAAAAGCACGGAATTGGGTAGAGAAGCAAATGAAGGACGAGAAAAATTACGTCAAGAAAACCACTGCGGACGGCCAACATTATTATGCACTCATGGCGGGCAAAGAAGAAATTGCCCGTAGTTGTCCATACAAATCTGCCGCAGCGATGAATGCCGCTTGGGGATTACTTGCCGCACCGAAAATTGTAGAAACGGTTGTTCAGAAAAAGGTGGAGAAAAAACCATCTAAAGTTGTAACAGGTGCTAAAGCAGCCGCTAAAACTCCTGCGACCAAAGCGACGGCAGCAGCTGCCACAACGACTAAGGTCGTGGAAGATGGAGGAGGATTCGGTTGGTTGAAATGGTTGTTGCCACTGTTGTTATTGCTAGGATTACTATTTTTCCTAATGAAGGGTTGTGACGGTTGTGGCGCGAAGAAAGCCGCTATTGCTCCAGTAGAGAAACCTGCTGAAAAAGTCGTACCGCCTGTTGAAGAGAAGGAGGAAACAGTTGCCAAGGAAGCCGTAGGGCCAACCTGTACGGAACTTAACTTCAAGTCAGACAGGGTTGCCTGTAACATGGCCGATTACTTGAGTAATGCAGATAGCAACTTCCCGAAAAAGTTCTCCTTGGACATGAATTGCTTCACCAAAAATTCTAAACGCTTGAGTAGTACCTGTAAAGGGCAACTAGCAGACATTGCCAAAGTATTGAAAGAGTATCCAAACGCGGATATTGACATCTATGCTTATCATGGTGGTGGCGAAAGTGGTTCTTACGCTGGCGGAAAAGGCATCACCCTTTCGGATGTACGCGCAAGGGAAGTATATGATGTACTTCGTAAAGCTGGCATCTCTAAGAGCAGGATGAATTTCGAGGGACAAGGTGGTTCTACGAACAGCCGTGTTGAGATCGTGGTGAATAACCGATAGTTTGTAAAATTGAAATAGCGCATCATTTTTCATGGGAATAGCGCAGTTATCCCGGACAAGACTTGGTTTTGTTCGGGATTTTTTTCATCCAAAATCATCCAGTGAATAACTTTATAAGCGTCAAAAATAATTGTCAAGAATTTGTGAAATAAACAGACAAGCTTTTTAAACTTATGTTAAAGCATATTTTTAAATTGTATTTTCTTGAATATTTAAAGAAATTGTGCAAAAATGTTGCTTATGAAATGGATAATCTACACCTTTTGCCTAACAATTTGCTTCCTATCTCCGCAAGATACCGTTGCACAAATTATTGAACAAATGGAAAATGGAGGTGGTTCGTCTGGTGGCGACTCCTCCGGAGAAATTGTATTCGATAATGATATTGATCTTTGGATAGATTTGATCTTTTTTGGTGCCCAAACCTTTGGAGGTATCTTTTTTGGCTTCCCCGCAGAATGGGAAACCCGAAACGAACAGGCCAGAGCTGGTGGCGTAGAAATGACCCGCTACCCGTATGACGAAAGTAACGGCCTCTACCGGATGAGAGCAGAACGGGGATACGGCATTCGAACACAGGTTAATCTTCAGTACCTTACGAACGAGGATTTATTACACGGTTTTCAGGCACAACTGAAATTCTTCCCCCACCCTGTGGCTTCCTTGGAAGTAAACCACCTCCAACTTTTTGAAGCCCTCGACGATGAACCCGACCAACTGGGCTTCACCAATATATTTGCCCAATTCAACCGAATCCGACACCATAAATTCCATCTTTGGTGGGGACTTGGCGCCATGCATATGGCCGGAGCCGCTGATGAAACGGCCTTGGGGGTCAATGCTGGTTTCACCTGGTACGTCAAAAAACCCATCAGCATTTATGCCGACATGCAAATGGCATTTTTAACGTCCTTTCCCCGTCAAATTTATCAATTTCGCCTCCAAGCACACCATAAACGATTCAAGTTTTTTGGTGGATATGAGGGCATACAGATGAATACTGATAATGGTCGGAATCGCTTCCATACCCCAATGTGGGTGATTGGATCGGGCGTGCATTTTTAAGGCAATTATTTCATGGAAAAAGATGAATTTTTCACAAAATATTTTTTCTTTCCCGTGAAAATTGTAAATTTGCAGCCCAACGCCCATTCATGTTTGGGTTGCTTTCTACATATGGGGAATTAGCTCAGTTGGCTAGAGCGTTTGACTGGCAGTCAAGAGGCCACCGGTTCGAA
>JAHDGC010000475.1 GCA_020627865.1 Saprospiraceae bacterium
AGAGATTGATGCCATCTGCGATGGAGAAGATGTACACATCATGGGTATCATGGAACACATTGAGCCTGCCGGGATTCATTCTGGTGATAGTTCTGCTGTTTTGCCAACCTATAGTCTTTCGGATAATGTGCTCAAACAAATGAAGGAGTATACCCGGAGGTTGTCTTTTGCTTTGAAAATACAAGGATTGATTAATATCCAGTTTGCCATAAAAGACGAGAAAGTTTATGTTATTGAGGCGAATCCAAGGGCATCGAGAACTTCTCCGTTTATTGCGAAAGCATATAAAGTGCCTTATCTCAATATTGCCACGCAAGTGATGATTGGTGCCAAGAAGTTGAAGGATTTTGATATTGAACATAAACTGGATGGTTATGCCATCAAGGTGCCGCATTTTTCCTTTAATAAATTTCCGAATGTGGATAAAAACCTAGGGCCGGAAATGAAATCAACGGGTGAGTCGATTCATTTTATCAAGGATTTGCAAGATCCGTATTTTAGGGAGCTGGATCGGCAAAGGTCGATGTATCTTTATCGGTAGGAAGCGGACTGGGGTCATATGCAATATCCAACAGAGCCGCATTGCAATGCGGCTGTACAAAACCATTAAAATCATGAAGACCAAAAAAGAAATTGTTGACAATTGGCTACCCAGATATACCGGAACTGCCCTTGATGAGTTTGGCGAATACATTTTATTGGTAAATTTCAGTGGTTATGTAAGGGCTTTTGCCAAAATGCATGGGGTTGAAATCCGAGGGCAAGAGCGCTCTATGATTAGTGCCACTGCCGAGAACATTACCATTATCAATTTTGGAATGGGTAGCCCCAATGCGGGAACCATTGTCGATCTCATCACCGCCGTCGAACCCAAGGCATGCTTATTCCTTGGAAAGTGTGGTGGACTCAAAACGGAGAAAAACAAAGTCGGTGATCTCATTCTCCCCATTGCAGCCATTCGGGGAGAAGGAACCTCTAATGATTATCTTCCTCCTGAAGTTCCTGCGTTACCGTCTTTTGCCTTGCAAAAAGCCATCTCGACAACGATCCGAGATTACAATTTGGATTACTGGACAGGGACGGTATACACGACGAACAAAAGGGTTTGGGAGCACCGGGAGGATTTCAAAGAATATCTCCTTTCGCTCCGCCCCATTGCCATAGATATGGAGACCGCAACGATTTTTGTCGCAGCATTCAAGAATCAAATTCCTGCCGGAGCTTTATTGTTGGTTTCTGATATGCCAATGGTACCGGAAGGGGTAAAAACGGAGGAAAGCGACAAGAAGGTTTCAGAAAATTTTATGGATCTCCATTTGAATATTGGCATTGATTCGCTTAAGCAATTAATCAACAATTCGCTTACGGTTAAACATTTACGGTTTTAAAAAAGGTAGCGCCACGATGCATCGCGGCGCTACCTTTTTATTCAAAATCAAATACAATATTATTGTTTGATCACCTTTTTTGTTTGCGGCACACCATCCACATATACTGTTACAAAATATATGCCTTGTGGGTAAGTAGATAAATCAATAGATTGACTGTAGCTACCTGCCGGTAATCTTTCCTTTGTTTGTCGGAAAATACATTCGCCTATAGTATTCCTGATTTCAAGGCCAACAGAAGAGGTTTCTTTCAAGCCATAAGAAAGTTCTGCGATGTCGTTCGCAGGATTAGGACGAACCATAAGCTGATCTAAGACGGCAGGTTCGGAAGTATTAAGGATACAATCTCCACTAGCATTCTCATCTCCGACCAATTGAACGATAAAATCACCGGACATATCCGATGTTATCCGCGTTGATACATGTAAGAGATACTCGGTATTAGGCATCAAGGTCTCCAGTGTATCTACAACATTGGGTTCCATCTCCGTAACGATAAGGCATGCATCAGCAACCACGAGGGTATCAATTATATTTTCGCACGAAGCCCATACATCTATGATAAATTCAGCACCGGATGTTTGGGCGTACGCCCGAATTTCGATATCTGCATAGTCCTCCGAATTAAAGCGGTACCACACATCGGCAAATTCTCCTCCATTCGTATTGGTAAGGCATGGTGCAAAAATATAGCTATCCGAATCGAAAGTAGCATTAAGCGTCGTTCCTAAAATAGCATAATCAAACTCATCGGCCTCTAACGGGCTCATGACGCAGGTCGGTATGGCCGCTGCACATTCATCGTTGGATGGTGGCTCAGGCGGTGTAAAATCTGCAAGATAAAAAGTACCAATACCGGAATCCCCATTAAATCCACCTAATCTTAGTAAATAGGTTTCTCCAGCAGTAACTTCAAAGAAAAGTTTTGAAGAAAAGTTTGGACAGTTTTCCCCGTCATCATTACAAGCATATAAATCTTCATCCGCTACAGGACAGGTAATATTGGGGTAATAAACCGCCATTCTGGTGTCAAAGCTCGCCATATCACAGACAGACCATTCTGCGAAACCCGTAAAATCTGGGGTGAAGGTATACCAAATATCATTATCAGCAGTAAGGCTGTTAAAACCAAAACAGGAATTATCCGGATGATCTGGCCCATCCGTAGTGGCATCCTGAGTAGAAAATTCTTGCCCAAAGCCAACAAAGACCTCTATGGCATCCTCGCAGTTGTCATTTTCTGGGCCTACAGGCGGGATGTACTCCCCTAGGGTAAAAGTTCCAGAGCCTTCTTCACCGGGTTCACCGGCTCCGGGGCCGTAAGCTCCTAAGCGGAGTAAATAGGTTTCCCCAGACACCACCGTAAAAACAGCAACGGAACTAACACCACATCCTGCCGCATCTTCATTACAGGCAATTATATCTGTTGATGCAGGAGGGCAAGAGCTTCCTGGAGCATATACCGCAATTTTGGTATCAAAATCTACGCTATTACACATAGACCATTCAATCTCACCATCTATGGTTGCCGTATAAGTATACCAAATATCATTAAATAAGGTATCCGGTGCATCTCCACCAGAAGGGCAATCATCCGGGTGGCTAGGGCCATCTTCCGTAGCATCAATGTTAGAAAAGGCAGTTGTACCATCCATCACGGAAATGGCGTCTGCACAATTGTCATTTTCGGGTTGTGCAAATATCTGGGTAGTCATCAGTAGCAAACCCAAAGTACATAAAATTTGTAAATGTTTTTTCATCGACATCTTTTTAAGTTTTTGAATCAATAAAACCTTATAAGTAACGTTGAAAGAATAACTTCCCTGTTTAATGCTGATCTTTCAGCGCTACTCGTCGCCTGCCTGCGTGACCTTGTCAGGCAGGTTGTAAAAATACTCATTATGCGCTGCATAACTCCGTTCTTTACGCCCTGTCTGCGTGGCTTGCCAAGCAGGCTAGATTAGCACCGAAATCTCTAGCCTGAAATCGGGGATTTATTTTTTCGCCGTTATTAAATTGACAATATATTAATAAAAATTGTTTTAAGTAAGCGATTTGCCAAATCAAAGTCGTTTTTAATTACGAAAAATGAATTTATGTAAAATTATGACTTAAAATAATGATTCTAGATATAAGTATTGTAAACATTGTTTTGGAGCTTTATATTCCTTTTTTTTGTAACAAACACTTATGCAATCTAAATCTTAGCCATAATGAGTACAGCTGAACTTAAAAATGTTTTGCATAAACTAATTGTAGAAACGAATGATGTTGATACACTGGAAAATATCGTGAATTATATTCACACCATTAAGAAAAAACATTGACTGGTGGGATAGCACCTCAGATGAAGAAAAAAAATTGATAAACAAAGGTATTCAACAATATAAAGACGGGCAAGTATCTTCCCATCAAGAAGTCAGAGCACAAATCAATCAAATTTTAAATAAAGAATAATGTTTGAAATTGTTTGGACAGATAATGCCAAAGACTCTTATTTTCCCTTCTTCAATTTCTCTTAAATAGTCCATCTCCCGAATCTGCTGCACGTTTAGATCAAAAAGTTGAAAAGTTAATCCAAAGTCTACGAAGTTTCAGTAAACTTTGCCCTGTTTCTCAACAATTCCCAACTTTAAGAAAATGCATAATCTCAAAATTTACTTCGATGGTTTATATTATAGAGAACCAAACCATTACCCTTATCGCTTTTTATAACAGATCACAAGTTCAACTTTAAACACAAAAAAGCCGGACAACATCTCAGTCATCCAGCCAATATTTTTCACAAAAAAATTTCTTCCCTTAAGTTTCAAATCCCAAACAACTCCATAGCTCAAACTACGCCCTTTTTCCTATTTTAGCAAAACTTCCCAACCTTCAACCACCACTGCGTCTGACATCTAACAGCGAAGCGGTCTGAGATCTAAAAGGCGAAGCCGATCTAACAGCGCAGCGGTCTAAAATCTAAAAGGCGAAGCCGATCTGACAATGGGCGAAGCGAATGATCTCTACTCTCGTTCCACTAAAATACCCAAGCTCACATCATCAAACAAATCAATCTTTTCTCCCGCTACCGCGTCCGAAGTCATGAGCTTTACCGCAAGCGTTTCATTACAAATATAATCACTAAAATGCTCCACAGCAGAGACAATCGCCACATGGTTTTCCAGCTCCACGACAATCTTATCGGTAACATTAAAATCTTTATTCTTCCGAATATTCTGAATCCGGTTGACCAACTCACGCGCCGTTCCCTCCGCCTCTAGCATTTCCGTTAAAGAAATATCCAAGGCAACCGTCAAATCCCGATCTGTAGCCACTTGCCAACCTGGAATATCCTCCGAGGTAATGACAAAATCCTCCAAGCCTAAATCAAAATTTTCGCCCCCAAAATTCATCGTGATTTTACCATTAGCTTCCAACTGTTTGATATGATTTTCATCAAATTTCGCAATGGCCGCTGCCGCATCTTTCATGTGCTTGCCCAACCGCTTGCCTAATGTTTTGAAGTTGGCCTTAATTGACTTTTTGATCACGCCACTGGTATCATCAATGTATTCAATCTGCTTTACATTCACCTCCGACAAAATCAAATCTTTCACGCCTTCTACCTGATCTCTAAAAGCATCATCTAAAACAGGTAGCATGATTTTTTGCAATGGCTGCCGCACCCGGATTTTTTCTTTTTTCCGTAAGGATAATACTAGAGAAGAAATCCGTTGGGCATAACTCATCCGTTGCTCTAAAGCTGCATCAATTTTAGACTCATCTGCCGCTGGAAAATCCGTCAAGTGTACAGATTGTTTATCAGAACGTCCTGTTGCTGCATTCAAATTCTGGAACAGCCAATCCGTAAAAAATGGTGCCACCGGAGCGGCCAGCTTGCACAGCGTTTCCAAGCAAGTATACAAGGTTTGGTAAGCCGCAATTTTATCCTCCGAATACTGCCCTTTCCAGAACCGACGACGACAAAGGCGGACGTACCAATTGCTCAGATGCTCATCGACAAAAGTTTGAATCCGGCGAGCTGCACTCGTCATTTCATAATCGGCCATATCTGCATCCACTTCCTTGATTAAAGTGTTTAACAAAGAAATAATCCAGCGATCAATTTCCTGCCGTTTTTCCATCGGGACATCGGCTTCTGCATATTTGAATTTATCAATATTGGCATAGAGCGAGAAAAACGAATAGGTATTGTATAAGGTACCGAAAAACTTCCGGCGCACTTCCTCGATTCCAGCAGGATCAAACTTTAAGTTATCCCAAGGATTGGCATTTGACATCATGTACCAGCGGGTTGCATCTGCCCCATGTTTGGCCAAGGTCACGAATGGGTCAACCCCATTCCCCTTGGATTTTGACATTTTCTGGCCATGCTTATCCAAAACTAACCCGTTAGAGACAACATTTTTAAAAGCAACGCTGTCAAAACACATGGTTGCAATAGCATGCAAGGTATAAAACCAGCCCCTTGTTTGATCTACGCCTTCCGCGATGAAATCTGCGGGGAAGTTTTGTTTAAATTTCTCTTGATTTTCAAAAGGATAGTGCCATTGGGCATAAGGCATGGAACCACTATCGAACCATACGTCTATCAAGTCCAATTCCCTACGCATTTCTTCCCCTTTGCTGCTCACCAAAACCACGTCATCAATATAGGGTCGGTGCAAATCTTTGGGAACAGACTGGCTAAGGCTTAGTTTTTCATTGGCCTTATTGACTTCATTTTGCAATTGCTCAACAGAGC
>JAHDGC010000476.1 GCA_020627865.1 Saprospiraceae bacterium
CCCACATCAAAACGGATAAGTTTTGGTTCTATGGCTTCTTGTAAGATTTTGATAAAGTTATATCAAATTTGCAATTTTATGATCAAAGTTAAGCTTTTTCCAATAAAATACCTGATTTTCTCGCTTGATGAGGCTTATTTACATGATCTCAATTAAAATTCTCCCTCAAAAAAGCCACATTGACACTTAATAACCCCCCTCGATTCCGTATCTTTGCATAAATTTTCCTAAAAAATCGCGATTTATTAGAAGAATCATGGTAACTTAGAATACCTTATACATATGGAATATGGAGAAAACGAACTTTTTTGAACATTTCCGCCGACAGCGAACTTTTGAAACCAAGAGTCTCAGCAACCCGAAAATATATTTCCAAATCAACTTTGATGTTTACGGGGCTTTTCTCGAAGTGGTGGATAGCAAGGGTAAGCCCGTAGAGGCCAACTATCTGGCCTATAGCGGATCTGCGAGGAACTTGCTTCGGGCAATTGAGCAAATCAAGGAAAAGAACAGCTTTGTCATTGATTGGGAGAAATCTTCGGGGCGAATTTATCTGGCGGAATATAATTTTCTGGTATCTATTCTGGAGCGGACGGGGTTGGCGGTAAACCAAGCGATGAAGCCTTTGAGTTTTAAAAAAGATACGGGTCATATTCGGTTAATTATATCGGAGGAAGAACAGGAAGAAGGTTTGTTGGAACAAAAGCCGATGAAAACAAGTGAACCTGTTCTGGTTTTGGGGGAGGAGATTTTAGATGATTTTGATTTGCTGAATGAAGAAACGGCCATAACCAAGGATAGTATTATTTCCATCAAACCTCTAGGAAGTGCCTTCCAAAATATCAATTTTTTTGAAACAGAACTGGCTGATAAAGACCTTCCTGTTTTCTTTTCCATACTGTTTACCTATCTCGAAAATGTTGAAATTCGATACCTTGATTTTGAGGTTGAAATTCGGGAGGAAAAAGTGTTCGCGCATCCGGCCTTGATTTTTGAAAAAGTAGATGTTGACGATGCACTTTACATGCGGGTGGGGCAGGTGTTGCCGAATATGACTGTGGATGTATTGGATAAATTTGACCTGTATCGCTTCGTGGAAATTAATGAACTGGAAAGGAAGCTGGTGGTGAAATTCGTGGAGCAGGAATCTATGGATAGCTTGATTGCAACCATTAAAAAGTTGCTGAAAAAACATTCGCCGAAAGGCAAAAAAGGGGAGCGGGCAGAAGCGATTCTTGAGGAGGATTTGTTTATCATTCCCTCTGAGGTGGCCAGTAATTTTATTTACAATGAACTTGCAAATTTATTGTTGACTTATCAGGTTTTTGGTGCAGAAAAATTGAAATCCTATAAGGTTACGGCTACGCAACCTAGTGTCAGCTTGAACTTGTCTCATGGTATTGATTTTCTGGAAGGGGATGTGAGCCTTGATTTTGGTAGCGAAAAAATTAATCTCTTCGATGCTTTGGCGCAGTTGCGAAAAAATAATTATGTCAAACTCAGTAATGGTACACATGCCTTGGTGAATGATGGCTACCTGAAAAAGCTGGAAAGAATTTTTCGGAAAAAAACAAAGAAAAAAGCAGAGATTTCTTTCTTCGATTTGCCTTTGGTAGAAGAGTTGATTGAGGAAAAAATCAGTGGGGCTGCTTTCAAAAAATCAAGGGCAATCTTCGAAGGATTTAACACCATTAAGGACAAACGTTTTACGAAACCGAAGGTCAACGCGACTTTACGGCCTTACCAAAAAGATGGTTGCAAATGGTTGCAATATTTACAAGAGAATAAACTGGGTGGTTGCTTGGCGGATGATATGGGATTGGGGAAAACTTTGCAAACCATTGCCTTATTAAGTCGCCACTATCCCAAGACGAAAAAAGCTTCTCTCATCGTGATGCCTCGTAGTTTGCTTTTTAACTGGAGTGCTGAAATGGAGAAGTTCGCCCCCCAATTAAAGCATCATACCTACTATGGTCCTAACAGGGATTTTGCAAAAACAAAAGGTGCGCACCTCATCTTCACGACTTATGCAACCATGCGGAATGATATTGAGCTTTTGAAAGAAGAAAAGTTCTTTTACGTCATTCTGGATGAATCCCAAAATATTAAAAATATTCAGGCACAAACGACGAAGGCGGTGATGTTGCTTAATGCAGAACATCGACTTGCGCTTAGTGGAACACCGATTGAAAATAATTTAGGAGAACTGTATTCCCTTTTCCGTTTTCTCAATCCGAGCATGTTCGGCACCTTGAAACATTTTTCCCAGAACTATATTGTGCCGATTCAGAAAAACAATGACAAGGCTGCGATCCTGCAATTGCGGAAGAAGATTTATCCTTTTATTCTGCGTCGTTTGAAGCGGGAAGTACTCAAAGAATTGCCAGATAAAATCGAGCAGGTACTTTATGTAGAAATGTCCGATAAGCAAAAGAAATTTTATGAAGAAAGGCGACAGTTTTATCAGGCTGTTGTGCAGAATCAAATTGATCTAAAAGGTGTTGGTGGTTCTCGCTTCGTGATCTTTCAGGCCTTGAGTGAGCTGCGCCAAATCGCAACTGTCCCGGAAAGTTTAAGTGAAGGCCGGATTTTATCTCCGAAAAGAGAGTTGCTTCAGGAACAACTTTTCGATACCATCGCCAACGGGCACAAAGTGTTGATTTTTGTGAATTTCTTAGCTGCACTTGAATTGATCGGGCAACAACTCGAAGAAATGGGGGTCGATTTCGTCAGCATGTCTGGGGCGACTCGCGATCGGCAAAGTCTTGTTACAAAATTTCAAAATGATCCACGGTGTCGGGTATTTTTGATGACTTTAAAAACGGGTGGAACAGGGCTGAACTTGACGGCGGCAGATACCATATTCATCTTTGATCCTTGGTGGAATATCGCCGCTGAGAATCAGGCCATTGACCGGGCACATCGTATTGGCCAACAAAATAAGGTGCTGGCCTACAAGCTCATTACCAAAGATACCATCGAGGAAAAAATTCTTCAGTTACAGGAAGCGAAAAGAGAATTGTTTGATAATGTTATCTCTTCGGACGGGCAATCTATGAAGTCTTTGACCGAGGAAGATATTAAATTTATTTTTGGGTAGTTCTGACTCCGTATGTGAATTTGTAGTTCTAGAGGATTTTATTTTTAAATTATTTTTGGGCGGCTAACTCCCGCTGGGGATTGAGGGGATGGAGGGCATTTAAATGATTTTATTAATGAAAAATAAAGATAAGTTAGAGGTTCTATTAAACGACTTTAACAGTTATTATAATAAAAATGAGTTGGAAGCTTGGGTGGGAAATCCCATACTGAAATTCATTAAAGAGAAAGCTGATTTTTTATTAAAAAGCGAAATCCCGAACGTTTATATCAATGCGGCATTAGCAAAGAAAAGAACGAAGGATTTATTGTGTGGTATTGCTATTGTTCCGTTTTATAATGAAACCGTTTTTGCTGCATTCCGAGCATGGTTGCCTGAAAAAGTGCGGATAATGTTAGATGCGCTAGTCTGGGAAGCCCGTTTGGATAAAGACGATGTGGCAAAAGAATATGATATCAATATTTGTACGCCGATTGAGAACTATGGTAGAAAACTACTCAGAATAAAAGACGAGTATAAATTCTTGAGCATGGGCCGCTCTAGCGCGTGGTATAACCAAACGGAATTGGCCATTTTTACGAGTTTGCGGCGTGTGATGATTGATTATTATGATAAACCTGAGGGCGCAGCGTTGAACTTTCTAGATGAGATTGAGGAAGCGGAGTTTTTGTATGAGAGTGGAGAACAGGATATTTTATTTGAAATGCCTCGTTTGGTTGCTTATGCGAAACAAAAGCAAATCAAGGTTTCTTCAAAAGGTAAGCCCAATCAAACGTCGTTGGGAAAGATGCAACGTACCTTAAATCTGAATGAGTTTTATAAAAATAGCAATGAAAAAATATTGAAAGCATTGCGTACCCATATGCTGGCTGGTATATTGGGGAATATTCATCTGGCTTCTCAGAAAAAAGAAGGAGCTGATCTTGTAAAAGCATTGTTCAATAATTATTATTTGAAAACTTATTTGTCTCTTTTCGGAATTGTGAATTACCTGAAAGGTACGGGGCATATTTCCGAATGGTATGTGCATAAATCAGAGCAAGTTTTTTATGATTTTTGTCAAGAATTAGAAGTGGGACGATGGGTGTCAAAGGAAAATGTGCTTTCTTTTTTTAAATTCAACTTGTATGAGGTTAGTGTGATCAGTCCGGGAGTTGCGCATGATAAATTGTATTATGAATACGTAGATAAGGAAATGAGGCATTATTATGGAAACAGACATCATGTTGACGATGATTCTCATTATGATGCTTTGGTAAAGCCTATTATTGAAGGTTCGATGTTTCTTTTTGCCGCTTTTGGTTTGTTGGATATTGCCTATGATGATGTCGATGTCTCTGTGATGGGTAAATCTTGTTATTCGCCTTATGAAGGTTTGCGCTATATCCGATTGACACGCTTAGGAAGTTATGTTTTTAGATTGTCTTCGACTTATGAAGCTCCCGAACTGACCAACAATACTAGCCTGAAATTGTCGAAAGATTCCCTGACGATTATAGCCGATGAATCCGATACCAATGCAGCTACTTTGTTGCAACCTTATACCGAGCGGATCAGCCCGAATCGTTTCCGAACGGAATATAGTTTCTTTTTAAAAAATTGTAAAACCAAAAAACAGCTTCGGGATAAAATAAAGTTGTTCCGGCAAATCATTGTTGTAGATGTGCCGCCATATTGGGAGAATTTCTTCAAGGAACTAGAGGCTAAAATTGATCCACTAGAAAAAGCAGCTGATATTTACGTGTACAAAATCCCGCCAGAAAATAAGGTGTTGATTAACCTTATCGCTCGTGATCCGGATTTGAAAAAGTATTGTATGAAAGGGGAGGGATACCATATTCTGATTAAGAAAAGCCATTTGTCTAAGTTTAAAAATCGACTGGGGAGCTTTGGGTATTTGATGACGTAGACATGTTGTTGTTTTACCTGATATTACCTCTCGGTTTTTTACGGATTTCCACATCAGCATTGGCGTATTTTTCTTTTAGTTCACTAACGAAAGCTGGGGTTATTTCATCTACTTTTAATTTGAGTATTGCTGACATCTAAGATTATTTTTTACAAAAAAAGCATAAAAAACTTCATAATCCATACAACTATGCATTTATTTGTGAATATCAAGAAGCTATTGCACGAAAATTTAGCTTTAGATACCTGCTATTCGTTTCGTAATACAATATATCCAAAAAAAATTACAATCTCCTACCTCGACCATACAAAATGATTATATTTGAGTTTTTATTTTTCTAATAATCCAGAAATTAAATCCTGAAAAATGATAAAAGCACTCAGAACCCCAGCCAGTCAATTTGCCAATCTGCCAGATTATCCCTTTGTACCACACTATGTGGAAATTGATGATGGCTTGCAAATGCATTTTGTGGATGAAGGTCCTAGAGATGCGGATGTCGTCTTATTGTTGCACGGCGAACCCAGTTGGTCTTACTTGTATCGGAAAATGATTCCGGTTTTTGTCAAGGCGGGCTATCGGGCGATTGCGCCAGACATTATCGGTTTTGGAAAATCGGATAAACCTGAAGCAAAGGAAGATTACAGCTATCAAAGTCATGTAAAATGGATGACCACTTTCGTGGAAAAACTAAAGCTCCAAAGGGTTACACTTTTCGTGCAAGATTGGGGCGGCCTTATCGGTTTGCGGATTGCGACTACCCATCTTGATATGTTCGATCGGATCGTTGCAGCGAATACTTTTCTACCTGCCGGATATGCTAAATTTCCCGATGCCTTCGAAGTTTGGAAAAATTTCTCACAGAATATACCCGTTTTCCCTGTAGGCAACATTATTGACAGGGGAACAACGGCTGATTTAGCTCCTGAAGTGATTGCTGCCTATGATGCCCCTTTCCCCGATGAGTCTTATAAGGCAGGGGCTAGACAATTCCCCGCTCTTGTACCGACAGCGTCCGATGATCCTGAGGCTTTAATCAACCGAGAGCATTGGGCCGTGTTGGATAAATGGGAGAAACCATTCTTGACCCTTTTTTCTGATAATGATCCC
>JAHDGC010000477.1:0-1647 GCA_020627865.1 Saprospiraceae bacterium
CCAATTTCACCACCGATTTACACAGAACTGCACAGATTTCTCACAGATTCCCACTAACGCAGTATAATCCGTGCATAATGTGTAGCCCTGCTCAATCGGTGGTGCAAAAAGATTCTATTGCTAGGTTCTTGGACAACTTCCGCGAATGTCTGAACCCTGATTCTTAGGATTGACTTGATCCACATGATTTTACATCAATCAATTTTTAATTCAGCATACACCAAAACATACGAACAAGGCATCTATATCAGATGACGGCAATAGTAAGAGTGCATCTTGCGCTCTAAATATAAATGCCTGCAAAACTGATTGTCCATGAACTACTCCTTTATCCTGCTGATTATTTTTTCAACATGGGTTTCCCCCAAATGTCTTGCGCAAAATGCTCAACCAGCTGCCAACACAGCCTCCAATACGACAATGGCCAATAAAGCGGAAGCCATTTCCGAGACTCCGAATTTAATTTCACATGAACAGCATTGGCACCAGATTCAATGTACACCCGACAAGGAAACGATTTTGGAACACCTCCAACGGTTTCCTTTATGCAAGCATCATCAAAATGCAATATTAATGTTATGTAACTCCTTTCCATATCCAGCAATTCAGGAAGGAAGTGCTGCAAATACCCGCCCAGGAGATATGGTTTTTGTAAAAGGTGATAGCTTCATGATGGGTGGAAATGATTGGGAATCTCACTCCAATGAAACGCCTGTTCACCAAGTAAGCTTAAGTGATTTTTATATTGGGAAATTTGAAGTTACCTTTGCAGAATATGACGCTTTTTGCCGTGCTATAGGGAGGAGACAATTCAGCGATCATGGTTGGGGCAGGGAAAGAAGACCTGCCGTAAACATCAACTGGTTTGACGCGATCGAATATTGCAACTGGTTGAGCGAGCAGCATGATTACGAAAAAGTTTATACCATAAACTTAGAAACAGTCACGGCAAATTGGGAAGCGAATGGTTTCCGATTGCCCACAGAAGCCGAATGGGAATTTGCCGCGAGAAGTCGTGGTCAAGATGATAAATGGGCCGGCACTTCTTCTGAATCAGAATTGATGCATTTTGCCAATTACTGGGAGAGTCAAGAAAATGATGAGGATGGTTTTCCTTTTACGGCTCCGGTAAAGTCCTTTTCTGGAAATGAGTTGGGGCTTCACGATATGAGTGGCAATGCTTGGGAATGGTGCTGGGATTGGTACGATGATAATTATTACAAAAAGTCGAAAGGTGCCCAAAATCCCAAGGGTGCGAAAAAGGGAACCGTACGCATTCGTCGGGGTGGTTCCTGGGCACTTGTCCCGGCAAGTTTACGATGTGCCAACCGATATTATTGTGATCCACATTTACGGTATCGGGTGAACGGGTTTCGGCTTGCGATGTCTGCGGGAGATACTAAACGATAATAAAAACTTATCACTAAAATGTTGAATGATTTGTTGAAATTAGAGCTGGACGAAAATCGTATTTATGGCTTGGACATCCTACGAGCAGTTGCTATTTTATTTGTCGTTTATGGTCATGGCATTACGATTTTGCAGCCATTTATGTCGGTTAAATTTTTCAACACGTTTACATTTGATGGCGTCTCCATATTTTTTGTACTCAGTGGATTCTTGATTGGTCGCATCCTTATTCGTATC
>JAHDGC010000477.1:1657-6114 GCA_020627865.1 Saprospiraceae bacterium
CATAGAATTGGAAGGCACCTCCTTATCGTCTTTGGTTAATTTCTGGATCAGACGATGGTTCCGGACATTGCCCAATTATTTTTTAATCTTAATTGTTGTTATTATTGCCCACGTCGCAACGCAAACCTCCAAGCTTCCAGACATTTGGACTTATTTTCTCTTCATCCAAAACTTCTCCACACCACATCCCCATTTTTATCCTGAGGCTTGGAGCTTATCCATTGAAGAATGGTTTTATATCTTGATTCCCGCAAGTTTATTCGCGCTTATTCATATACTGAAAAGAAAACAACGAGTTATACTCCTCACCATTATAGGAACCATTTTGATAGTTATGGCCATTCGGTATTATCGGTTTATCACACTTGATCTTGAGACCCTAAATCTGTGGGATTTGGAATTTCGGAAACAGGTCATCACACGCTTAGATAGTATCATGTTTGGTGTCTTGGGGGCTTATTGTAGTTATTATCACGAAAAAAGCTGGCTAAGACACAAAAAAGGATTATTGTTTTTGGGATTGGTGCTACTATTTTTGTATAAAATATTGCCCAATTTTAGTAGGCATTTTTCTGATATTTTCCCAATATATAAATATGTATTTTCCTTTGCATTGGTGGCCGTAGGAACACTGTTACTCCTTCCTTTCTTGAGCACTTATAAGCACGGCAGCGGGCGTATTTATAGATGGCTCACGACAATAAGCTTGATTTCTTATTCGATGTACCTCATCAATTTAAGTGTTGTTATTTTTATCGCCTTACCAATGGTCAGGCATTTGGTACCGTTCGAATTGACTGAAGATATTTTTGGCAGCATCATTCAGTATGTTTTATTTTGGGTCTTCACCATCGTTGGCTCCATGCTTATTTATAAATATTTTGAAATGCCGATGACAAAGCTCAGGGAAAAAATTTCTGTAAAAAAAAGTTAACTTAACCCTTTGTTAAAACGAAAACAAAAAATGAATCGAACACAAAGCATTGATCTTTTGCGCGGAACCATTATGATTTTTATGGCCCTAGACCATGCAAGTGCCATGATCGCTAGGGTTCATTTCACAGAGATTTGGGGTGTAGATTTTAGCCCCTACCCTGATATCGCCTGGTGGTTTACCCGATTTATCAGCCATCTCTGTGCCCCCGGATTTTTCTTTCTGATGGGGATGAGTATCTATCTTTTTGCACAAAAACGCCTTAGTGCTTCCTGGACACCCAAACAGATTTATACCTACTTCATAAAAAGAGGCACTATGATTTTGCTTTTTATGTTGTTCCTAGAAATTCCGGCATGGATCATTGGTTTTTACTTCAATCAACTTCCCTCTAGCAGTTCAATGCCCGGACATGTCGATGGCTTTTTTATATTTCCAACCACCGTGTTATATGGCCTCGGCGCATGCATGATCATCGGCGGTTTTTTATGGAAATTAAAACCCTGGCAGTTAGGCTTACTCAGTATATCAAGCTTCGTCGGTTCCGCTTTTTATATTTCAACACTGCACCCCGCTGACGCTTTTCACCCCTTGGAGCATTTCCTTATTGTGCCCGGCATGTCTACAGGAGCGATGGTGCTCTACCCCATTATCCCCTGGATTGGAGTCGTTTGCTTTGGTATATTTTGGGGAAAGATCGTTGCGCAAAATCAAGACAAAATTTTTGTATGGTCTTTACAAACAGGCTTATCCTTTATGTTAATTTTTCTCCTAATTCGCTTTCTTGCGTTCGGAAATTTTCAACATAATGCCTACGAAGACTGGATCAGCTTTTTCACCCTCATCAAATACCCACCAAGTATCGTTTTCATTCTGATCACCTGCGGACTAAATTTGATGTTGCTGGCTCTTTTTACAAAACTAACCAATAAAACATGGCTAAAACCTGTACTGCTTTTCGGTCAAACCGCCATGTTCTTTTATATCCTGCACCTTTACTGTTATGCTATAATTGGCATCCTCTTTCCAACGGGGACAAGCATAGGCACAATGTATCTGGTTTGGTTCTCGGTTTTATTTATCCTATACTTTTCATGTCAACGCTTCCTTGATTTCAAAAGATCAAAACCCTTGAATTCTTTATGGCGAATGGTTTGATAGATTGAAATAGATTTAGATACCATTTCAAACAGCAAATAAGCCCATTTTCAAGCATAAAAAAACCTGTAATTCATAATATAACTTACCTTGCAGCAACAATAATTACCAGTAACAAAAACAAAAAATTCATACTAAAATCAAAAGAAAAAACATTAATTTACATGCACTACAGGCTGCCGGGAAAATCCAAGCGTGTTATTTTCTCCACGAAAGAATATTGTATACCTAAATTTTGGGATGAAAATGTAAGGCGAGTAAAAAACGCCATTGCATATTCTATAGGCAAATTCATGATTGTAAAGATAATTTTGTCTTACTACTTAAAGGCAGAAAATCAGACTTACATACTCATTGTTATATTACTTTTTTCTTTCCAAATTTCCTTTTCAAAAGCTACACTACCCTACCTGTTTTTTTGTATCTTGTGGTGGCTATTTTTGGTAAAAAGTCAATTTCTTAAGAATTCATTAAGGTTTTCTTAACATTTTTTGCCGGTGGATTTTGGGAAAGCTCATTTTTCATTACATATATCATTTTTACCATAAAAACTAAAAATCATTTTCAAAACACTTATTTACAATGTTTTACAAAATTAACTTACATCAAATGTATTTATATTTAATTTGTAATAAAGTGAAAAATTTTGATTTTTGGCGGGTTTTGCTGCTGTAGATGCCATTGATTTGAATGGTGACAACAGCAGTGAAGTGTATATCCTGACCAGCAGTATCATCGCCAGCTGTAGATGCCATTGATTTGAATGGTGACAACAGCGCTCTCAGGGTGTCCTGTCAATTTGCCTCCTACGCGCTGTAGATGCCATTGATTTGAATGGTGACAACAGCTCAACGATTCTTTGAAGTATCGTACGAGAATTGACATGCTGTAGATGCCATTGATTTGAATGGTGACAACAGCCTTTAAAAATGAAAGAAATGGAGGGAGTGAAAAATGAAAGGAATACTTTAGGATCTGAGTAGCATATTAAGCAAACTGACTATTTTGAGAACAGAAAGAAAACTATTCCGGTAAAATTCAGAAAAAAGTCATATTTTGTAAAAAAATGCTGATTATGAGTGATTTACTTTTTGAAGAATATTCCAAACTACCCAAGGAGATTCAGGCACAGGTAAGGGATTATATAGAATTTTTGGTAACGAAATATCAGGAGAGATTTGAGGGAAAAAAGCCAGCAGAAAAGCAATCTAATTTTGGTAGTGCTAAAGGTTTGATTATTATGGCGGAAGACTTTGACGATCCACTAGAAGATTTTAAAGCATACTCTTAATGAAGTATATTGTAGACACGCATGCATTCATCTGGTATGCTACTGGTAACGACAGGCTGGGCAAACAAGCTAAAGCAATTTTAGATTCGGCACAGGAAAAGTATCTCACAAAAAACTAGTAAGCTCCCGCTCCGGCAACAAAGGTTTTTGATTTGGCCTGCCCAATAATTGCACTTGCTCAAAGGCCTCCTTACTCATGGAAGAAATCAACATCGAATCCCGCTCCTGATCCAGCCGCTCCTTGGCCAAGGCAACCAGCCGTTTCAAATGCTTCTTTTTTACCATACCGAGGAAGACGGATTTTTGTACCCGACGCAATCCGATATTCCGGCAACAAGTGGCAATCTTGTGGCGGGTTTTGTTATCACTAATATCATAAAAGACCCAAGTATACATGGTTTTTGGTTGACTGATTAAAAACGAAGAAAATAAAAATGATTCGATATTGCAATTTCGTATCCACACTAAAACTTATCCTTCTCATAGTATTAAGTGCACGATCGAAGGCGCGTCGTGGTGGCGATGGCCGTCAAAAAACTGTCTGACGGAGGAGCCTGCCTGCGTGTCCGCAGGAACAGGCAGGTTTTTTTTGACAAGCATTCCTGCCTGCGTGTTCACTTAGGACAGGCAGGTTGCTTACTTTTTTGCAAATGAAAAAGTAAGAAAGCCATGAATAAGAACAAATGAATGGTTTTAAAGTTAGATTGATCAAGCTCTCCATCTTCCCAATTTCACTCAACGAAACGAAAGTTAACTCATCTTAACTTTCACAATATCTAACATTTCTTTCGCAAAAACCTGCGCTTCCCGCTCAATAATATCCTTACGCTTCATATTTAAATTATTCCAAGTCGTCCGCTTATCGTGGAAATAACTATTCCATTTTTCGATCAAGAGCCGCTTTCCTGTTTTGCTTAGAGCATGTTGAGGAATTGGTCTTTAGAGCGAGAATAGACAATTTTTTGATTAGACTAGGCGTAAAAAACGGAGTTATGCCGTAGCATAATGAGTATTTTTGCAACGACGTATAATCGAAAAAGTGGCATTCGCAGTTCAATTATTAATTTCTCAACA
>JAHDGC010000478.1:0-2227 GCA_020627865.1 Saprospiraceae bacterium
GGGAATGATACTGTTTATTATCAACATATAGACTTGTTGGATAATGATCCTCCTTCTTTTACCGCTCCGCCAGATGTTACCTTAGACTGTCAGGATGATTTTTTAAATATGGGGCTAACAGGGGAAGTTGTTGATGAAACAGATAATTGTGATAGTTTCCTCGGGGAAGCGACTTATGCTGATGATGTTCAACAGGATGTACCCTGTGTTGGGGCTACACTTGTAGAACGAACATGGACTTTGGCAGATGGTTGTGGCAATGTCAGTACACAGGTTCAGCAAATTACCTTGATGGATGATACACCTCCTGAATTTTTGATACCGGAAGACATCACAATAGATTGTGCTTTAGATCCAAATGATCTAACACTAGTCGGTGGTGTCTCTGGAGGAACGGACGATTGCGATGATAATTTGGGGCAGGCGAGTTATGTTGACTCTTTGGTAATGGATGTGCCTTGTGGTGGTTCCAGCAGAGTTATCCGTACTTGGTCTTTATCCGATGCCTGTGGCAACGAAAATACGAGCAGACAATATATCATTTTAATAGATACCATTGCTCCTGAGTTTACGGTACCAGCAGATATTACCATCAGTTGTGACCAAGATCCCGGAGACCTTACTTTAGTCGGTGATGTTACGGATGAGTCGGACAGTTGTGATGGCAATGTTGGAGAGGCTACTTACATGGATATGACAGATACCAATTTGCTTTGTGATGGAGAGCAGGTTATTACCCGTACTTGGATGTTAGGAGATGGTTGCGGTAATATACTTACGTTGCCACAAATCATTACCCTTCAGGACACCGAAGCACCAACTTTTAATACACCACCAGACATTACCATTTCCTGTCTGGATGATGCACTTGACCTTGACCTAACTGGAGCACCTGATGGGGAAACCGATAACTGTGATCTAGGTTTACCCGAACCAACATACAGTGATGTCATTTCCGAAAACGATCCATGTCCCGGAGCAACGACAATCACCCGAACTTGGGAATTGTCAGACGATTGTGGTAATATACACACGGATGTGCAACAGATTGTGTTGGATGATGTGGCACCGCCAATTTTCCCTAATCCATTGGCGGATGTGACTGTAGATTGCGATGGCATCCCCGATCCATTGGATATTGAAACAGAAGACATTTGCGGGGTAGTTGCCGATCTTAGTTATATAGATGACAGAACGGATGGTGTTTGTATTAATTACTATGAAATTACGAGAACTTGGACTGTTACGGATGCGTGTGGTAATACACAAACAACTGCTCAGCAGATTATGGTGCAAAATTGCGATCCCGTTGTAACATTAAATACACCTGTTGAAGAATCCGTCTGTGAAGGTGAAAATATAAGCCTTTCTGTTACGGTTGGGCCGGAGTATACCATGCCTTTATTTCAGTGGCAGTTTAGTGTGGATACGGTTGTGTGGTCGGATATTTCCGGAGCTGTAATGGCTACTTATGATATAAATGGTGTTGTTGGCGCCAATGCTGGATATTATCGGGCGGTAGTTTATGATGTGCCCGGTCAAATTAATAATGATCTTTGTACTGTTGTAAGTGAATATTATTACCTGAGTGTATTGGATGTACCGCCACCATATCTTTGGGATGCCTATTTATGTGATGGTGATACGCTCGTGGTTGGAACGGACGAGTATACCGAGCCGGGCATATACACCTCTGTTATTGAAGCTGAAAATGGTTGTGATAGTGTGGTCAATATCAGACTTAGAGTGCATCCTGTATTTGAAACACCAAACCCACAAACGATTTGCCTTGGCGATACTTTATTTATCGGCTATAATGAATATACGACCTCTGGTTCTTTTGTCGATACTTTATACAGTTATTTTGGATGTGATTCTGTTGTACTAACAGACTTGCTCGTATTGGAACCAGTCGAAGATACCATTGATGTCGCCATTTGCGAAGGGGACAGTTTATTTGTGGAAATGGCTTGGCAAACGACCGATGGTATTTACGTCGATACTTTAGTCAGTTCCCAGGGATGCGACAGTATTTTATTTACGGAGCTTGTTGTAAATTATCCAGTACAAACCGATTTGACAGAAGTCATTTGTGAGGGAGACAGTATCCTTGTCGGAACTTCAGTGTACACCCTTGCGGGTAATTATTCCGATACACTGGTAGCCTTTAACCAATGCGATAGTGTAGTCAATCTTTCCCTTACGGTCAACCCAACGTATTACGAAG
>JAHDGC010000478.1:2327-6097 GCA_020627865.1 Saprospiraceae bacterium
CCCTTGCGGGTAATTATACGGAAACCCTAGTAGGTTCCAATCAATGCGATAGTGTAGTCAATCTTTCCCTTACGGTCAACCCAACGTATTACGAAGAGCAATTCCCCGAGATTTGCCAGGGAGAAAGCTTCGAAGTCGGCGGCATGAGCTATACCGAATCCGGTATTTATGTAGATACCTTATTAACAGTAGAGAATTGCGACAGCATCATTTATACCGAACTCTTGGTGAAACTTCCGGTACAAACGGATTTGACGGAAGTCATTTGTGAAGGCGACAGTTTGCTTGTGGGAACATCTGTTTACACCCTTGCGGGCAATTATTCCGATACACTGGTAGCCTTCAACCAATGTGATAGTGTCGTTAATCTTACCCTTACGGTTAATCCAACGTATTACGAGGAACAATTCCCCGAGATTTGCCAAGGGGAAAGCTTCGAAGTTGGTGGCATGAGCTATACGGAATCTGGCGTCTATGTAGATACCTTGTTAACGATAGAGAATTGCGATAGCATCATCTATACCGAACTCTTGGTGAAACTTCCAGTACAAACGGATTTGACGGAAGTCATTTGCGATGGAGATAGTGTTATCATAGGGACTTCTGTTTATACCCTTGCGGGTAATTATACGGAAACCCTAGTAGGTTCCAATCAATGCGATAGTGTGGTCAATCTTTCCCTTGCGGTTAACCCAACGTATTACGAAGAACAGTTCTTGACAATTTGTGAAGGGGAAAGTGTTACTGTAGGAAACATAACGTACACGGAAGCCGGTATTTATGTGGATACCCTAGCTACAATATATACTTGCGATAGCATTATCTATACAGAATTGATAGTTAATGACCATGCTCAAACGGATTTGGTGGAAGAAATATGTGAGGGTGAGAGTTTGGTTATAGGAACATCTGTTTATACCCTTGCGGGTAATTATTCCGATACGCTGGTAGCCTTCAACCAATGTGATAGTGTCGTTAACCTCAGCCTTACGGTCAATCCAGTTTACTACGAAGAACAATTCTTGTCCATCTGTGAAGGGGAAAGTGTTACTGTAGAAAACATGACATACACGGAAGCGGGTATTTATTTGGATACCTTGCAAACGATTCATAATTGTGATAGCGTTATCTATACAGAGTTGACAATTAAGAGTGATGTGCAAACAAACTTGGTCGAATCTATTTGTGAAGGGGACAGTTTGATTGTTGGAACATCCGTGTACACCCTTGCGGGCAATTACTCCGATACTTTGACGGCCTTCAATCAATGTGATAGTATTGTTACGTTGACGCTTACCATCAATCCAGTTTACTATGAGGAGCAATTCTTATCTGTTTGTGAAGGTGGCGGCGCAATGGTCGGAGGCACTATGTATACAGAGGCAGGTATTTATTTGGATACTTTACTGTCTATCCATAATTGTGATAGTATCATCTACACCGAATTGGCAATTAATGAATATGCCCAGACTGATTTGATAGAATCCATCTGTGAAGGAGAGTCTTTTACTGTAGGCAATTCCGTGTATACCTTACCTGGAAATTATGCGGATACCTTGATTGCATTTAATCAATGTGATAGTATCGTTAATCTTGTCCTTACGGTCAATCCACATACGGGCGAAAGCATCGTTGTTGAAATCTGTGAAGGAGAAAGTCATTTCGCAGGAGGTGCGGAACAGACGGAAGCCGGTGTTTATACTGATGTGCTGGTGAATGCTTTTGATTGTGATAGTACTTTGACAACGGAGCTTATTGTCAAACCGACTTCGGCCTTTAGCGAAGATTATTTCCTTTGTGTAGGAGACAGTGTTTTGGTCGATGGCGTCTGGTATTTTACACCGCAGGTGTTGACCACAACGTTTACCGCAGCGAATGGTTGTGATAGTATCCTTACCCAAAATATTATTCCTTCCGTTTCTACCGGTTCTGGTCGAGAAGAAATTATCTGTGAAGGCGATAGTATTTTGATTGGTGGCAACTTTGAATCAGCGGCTGGTATTTATGAAGAACATTACACCGCCGCAGATGGTTGTGATAGTTTGGTGTTGGTAGATTTAACTTTAATTCCAAACAGTGTCACTTTCCAGTTTGAGGCACTTTGCCAAGGTGATAGTGTTTTTGTGGCTGGCGCCTACCAAACAGAAACAGGGATTTACACCGATACATTAGGTGCCTTTAATGGTTGTGATAGTATCATCATCACAGAATTAATATTCGATATTGCGATAGGGCATCAAGATCTTGGTTTCTGCGAAGGCGACAGTGTTTTTGTCGGTGGCGATTGGCAAACAACGTCAGGTATTTACTATGATACACTTTTGGTTGGAGGGGTATGTGATAGTGTCGTGGTGAGCAGTGTTGTTTTGTATAACAATTCGATTACGAATCAAAGCTTTGCCATCTGTACAAGCGATAGTGTTTTGATAAACGGCAACTATTATTCTGAAGCAGGCGTTTATGTGGACACCTTGACCAATGCACTTTCCTGTGATAGCATCGTGGTTTCAGAAGTAGTTATTGCTCCTTTAATTCCTGCCGATACTCAAGTGAGTATTTGTGAAGGAGATAGTATTTTGATCGGAACACAATATGAATCTGAAGCTGGGTTCTATACGGATACCTTGCAAAGTGGGAATGGTTGCGATACCGTATTGATTACGGAACTGATGATCCTTCCTGCAACAAATTATTCTCGCACCATCGAGCTGTGCGAGGGCGAAACCTTCTTTGCTGCTGGTGCCGATCAGGGAATGGCCGGAACCTATTATGATACCTTGGCCAATGTCATTGGTTGCGATAGTATTGTTATCAGTGAAATTATTGTACATCCAATTGTGGAAACTATAGTCGAGGCAGATGTTTGTGAAGGAGAAAGTATCCTGATTGCCGGAAACCTAGAGGCGGCAGCAGGAGTATATCCAGATACCCTGCAGACGATACATGGCTGTGATAGCATTGTTCTTACTAATCTTACCGTAAGGCCAATTTATGAATTTAATGATACGCTTTCTATTTGCCAAGGTGATAGCATTTTAATTCATGGTACTTACCAGAATACGCCAGGAACTTATCCGCTTTACTTGAGTTCGATTTACAATTGTGATAGTAATTATATAACAGAATTGTTTGTCTTGCCAAATGATGAAACCTTCCTTACCGTAGAAATTTGTCAGGGTGACAGTCTTTTTGTGGGTGGCGCTTGGCAGCAAATACCAGGCGTTTATACCGATCAATATACGGCTTCCAATACTTGTGATAGTACCGTGTTGACGGAGTTGGTTTTTGTGGATGGCTTTACGACCGTGAACGATTATACAATCTGTGCAGGAGACAGTCTTTTTCTTGCAGGAGCTTGGCAAACTACGGGAGGTATCTACAGGGATACCTTAATTTCTACGAATGGTTGTGATAGCGTTTTGGTAGAAAATCTTGCTGTGGTGGCTACTTTACAAAGTGAAGAGCATCGGGTAATTTGTGAAGGCGAAACTATTTTAATTGATGGTTTGGTAATCATGGAGCCGGGTATTTATACGGATAGTTTGACCAGTTCAACGGGTTGTGACAGTGTGGTACTGATAACCCTTGACGTGCTTCCAGTAAGTTTCACGGAAGAAAATATTTCCATTTGTGAAGGAGAAAGTATCACCATTAATAATATTCCTCAACAAGATGCTGGTATCTATCTCGACACCTTAACAGGATACCAGTGCTGCGATAGTATCATCGCTTATGAGCTACATTTAATTTCAGCGAAAATGGATACGATT
>JAHDGC010000479.1 GCA_020627865.1 Saprospiraceae bacterium
AGCATGGTCCACCACAATCAATACCCGTTTCTCCTTGATTCTGGATACCATCATTACAAGTAGGACATGCAGCACAAAGGTTACCACCACAATCCACATCGGTTTCATCTCCATTTAAGGCACCATCATCACAAGTTTCGCAAGACCCATCATCTACCTGTGCATTCGCATTATAATTGTGTGCATTAGGATTCATACAACCTTGGATACAGGCTACACATTTCGTGCCGCCACAGTCTACCGCAACTTCATCTCCATTTAAAATACCATCATTACAAGTTTCGCAAGAGCCATCATCCACGATAGCACTCGGATCGTAATTGTGCGCATTCGGATCTGTACAGCCTTCATTGCAAGGCGTACATTTTGTTCCACCACAATCCACAGCAACTTCATCTCCATTCAAAACGCCATCATCACAAGTTTCACAAGAGCCATCATCTATTTGTGCATTCGCATTATAATTATGTGCATTTGGATTGGTACAACCAGGAATACAAGCTGCACATTTAGCGCCACCACAATCCACGGCAACTTCATCTCCATTCAAAATACCATCATCACAAGTTTCACAGCTGCCATTATCTATTTGTGCATTCGCATTATAGTTGTGTGCGTCTGGATTGGTACAGCCTTGAATACATGGTGCACAATTGGTGCCACCACAATCAATTGCTTCCTCGCCTTGGTTTTGGATACCGTCATCACAAGTAGGAGGAGCACAAGTATTGTTGCAAGGCTTGCAAAATCCGCCACAATCAACACCCGATTCAAAAGGACTTTGTGCGCCATCACTGCATTCTGATGTCAGGTTTATGGAAGAAGATAAAACAAAAAGTCCCTCAAAGGTATCAGAGGCAATAATATTCCCAGAAGGAAAAAATGGATAAACACCCCAGCAGCCATCAATGGCAGGGTAATCTGTATTGTTAGGTGTCGTATCGTAGTGGGCTACTTTTTGGGGGTTAGCAGGATTGGAAAGATCAATAATGATAACACCATCCCAGTAGGAAGAGACGATGGCATAATTATCTACAATGAAAGGGTTATGGTATGTTACACCGGTATGATTGGGAGCGAGTAAAGGAAAAGAAAAAGTGCTGGCAATGTTAAGGTCATTACTGCCGACACCAGCCATGTCAATTAGTCCTAGTGGTCGTCCGTCAGGAACTTCCTCCGCATAAATGAGGTAATTACCGTCTTCGGTAAGCCAGCTACTATGGTTGTATGCCCCTGTATTGATGTTGGCTTGGAGGACAGGGTTAGAAGGGTTTGTGCAATCATAAACGTAAAGGCCATTATAGCCATGGGAACAATAAGCAATATTGTTTTTTACAAAAATATCATGTACGTATCCGCCAGGTAATCCTGTGTTCGCAATGACGGTAGGGTTGGCTGGATTGGCAAGACTGTAGACAATAAGATTGCTGCTTGATCCAACAACATATAGTCGGGCATTGGGTACATCAATATAGATGTTGTGTGCTTTCGTGAATACACTGTTTTCTTGATAAATCTTTGTAATGGAGCCATCCGGCAAAGCACTCATATCAAAAATCATAAGCCCTTCGGAGCCTTGATCGGCAACGGCGTAAGTATAGCGATCGTAAGTTTTCATGTCCCGCCAAATCGTCGTGGCACCACCTGCAAATTCTCCTTTAAAAACAGGGGTGTTCGGGTTAGTTACATCAATAAAATGAACTTTAGTCGGAGAACCGATGATGGCGTATTCGTTTCCGCAATCATCAACATATCCCCAAATATCGTTGTAAAAAACACCGGCGGTACTGATGCTGTTGCCATCCCAATTGGAAAGCAAACTCATGTTTAATGCATCTTGTGCCTGTAAGGATAACATCCAACAGCAACAGAGTAAAAAAATGAATTGTTTTTTCATGTTAGAATTATTTATGGAAAGTAATTAGTGATAAAATTTGGGTTCTCTGTTTTACAAGCATAGCATGATTGATACAATATATTCGGTGATATATTGTATGTGTTTGACTAAACAAATCATGAGGCTGAGGTAAGATTTAATTACCGCGGAGAATGCTTCGTACATATTGTACTTAGGCATATTGATTATTTGCCCGAATGCCCTTACCAGTCTTACAGTTAAAAGTTATGTTTTATTGGAGGAATTTCTCTCTCTTTTGGTTTACCTGATTCATATCAATTCGAAAATATTCGATATACTATGATTCATGAGTTTTCTACTGCAAAAATATTGAAATATTTGGTATATTTATATTTTATATTAATTTATTTGCAATTATTTTAATTATAATGTCGTCAAGATTAATTTTGTTTAGATTTTTACAAAAAAAATTGATGTGGAATGCTTATAAAATCAACTGGATGTATTCCTTTTGAAATTATGACTTAAGTTCTGATCTAAAAACGGAGCATTAATAATATACATGCTTATCCAAACGGCCACACTAAAGTAAAGTGACATCCACACCATTTCATATTCCCAATCCTGAAACTTACGGGTAGGGTACCAAAGTCTGGTTACTTCATGGAATCCTTGCGAGAGGGAAGCATAGTCTTTGCCCGAAGCTTCAGCAGCCATCCAGTTGGTAAAATAAGTAGGCACATCAACGGTGAGCATGTACACAATATATAGGATACCGAAAAGTATTCCCGTAGTAATGAACTTACGTTGTATGTCTTTATAATAGGGTCTGGCTAGAAAAAGCCCCCATACAGTGATCGCGGCAGCTATTGCCCAAAGGGATTCTTCGATAGTGGTGCCGATGTAGTTACTGGTAAGGCAAGCATACCAAGAAAATATCTCTGCTATGAAGATTATAGGAAAAATAGTCTTGGATAAAGCAAGGATCGTTTTTTGTTTGGTATGAATAGCAATTTCATGGAGTATCAACGACCACTGTAAAACAAAGCACAATTCTGCGATAGTGGCAACAGACCTTCCTATTGCAATGCAGGAAATCCACGAGTCTACCATTACAATTCGACGTAAGTCACCCCTTGGAAATATAGACCGGAAACCACAGCCCAAAACATATACCGCTGACAGCATAAATTGCCATTTTCTGATGGACAATAGTTTGGCGGTCATGTCAGGTATTTTTTTTCTTAGCATTTTATAAGAAAAAAACAGGAGGCATATATTGAGTACGGTAACGAGTATTAAACTGTTCCACCAAAGCAGAACAGCATCGGATGCTTCAGGCATTTTTGATTTTGATTAATGGTGAATTTTTATAATCCTAAAGATATAGAAACCCTTTTAGGAAATAAAATTTTACTTTTGGTTTAAATATTCCGCACAAATTTTATCTTTGTCTAGTTATTTTGATTGTATAACAAAAATCTTCCTCCATGACAGCAGGCCAAACAGAATTCAAAACGCCCAAGTCTGTTCATATGATAAAGGCGGTTTCGAAGGTTTTTAAATTCGTGAAAAATCCGATTCCAATACTTTCAGAATATGTAGAAGAATATGGAGATACCTTTGTGCTTCATTTTGGAGGAGGAAGGCAAAGATCTTTATTAACCACTGAGCCAGAAGTGATCCGACATGTTTTACAAAAAAATAATCGGAATTATGCCAAATCCAAATTGCAAAAAGAAAAACTGGGGCAATATCTCGGTCAGGGTTTACTCACTTCTGACGGAGACTATTGGCTACAGCAAAGAAGGTTGATTCAACCGGGTTTTCATCGGGATAAACTGAATGGATTGGTAACTTTGATGAATGGTGTAATTGATGATGTTATCGCAAAGTTTGATCGCTATGCAGAAACAGGAGCAACTTTTGACATGTATGAAGAAATGTTAGAAACAGCTTTTGGGATTATTGCAAAGTCTATTTTTAGCACAGGAGGGGAAAGTGATCTGGAGCTGATTAGTGAAAATATTACCACCATTCAGGAATTCTTGGTCAAACAAGTTCGGCAGCCTTATCTGGAATGGTGGTTCCAACTTTCTGGACAGACGAAGAAACATGTCCGAAAATCTGTCGTGCTTAGTGAAATTGTTTTGAAATATATTCAGGATAGGAGAAAGACAAGGGACAGGCATGATGATCTACTGGATATGCTGATCGCGGCTCGCTATGAAGGAACGGATAAAGGCATGACGGACAAGCAATTGCTGGATGAGAGCATTATCCTTTTTGTCGCTGGGCATGATACTTCCGCCAATGCTCTTGCGTGGGGGTGGTATTTGTTAACACAAAATTTACATGTTTTGAACAAACTTCGAGAGGAGGTAAGCATGCTTGATGGGCGAGATCCGGAGTTTACAGATTTACCAAAGCTTACTTATACCCGACAGGTGATTGATGAAACCATGCGGATTTACCCGCCTGCTTGGATTACGGATCGGGTAGCACTGAAAGATGATAATGCCTTTGGGTATAAAATTTCGGCTGGTAGTTTAGTGGTGCCTTATATCTATGGCGTACACCATAATGAAAAATATTGGCCAGAACCGAAAAAGTTTATGCCGGAGCGTTTCTCAAAGGAAAATAAGAAACAACACAAACCCTTTAGTTATTTGCCTTTTGGTGGTGGCCCTCGCTTGTGTATCGGCAATAATTTTGCCATCATGGAAATGCAACTGGTGCTGGCTCGAATGGCTGCCCGCTATGATTTTGAAGTGCTTCCCGATCAGATCATTGAAGGTTTGCCACTGGTAACTTTACGGCCGAAATATGGGATTAAAATGAAGGTGAAACGTAGAGCATCTTAGGAATAATTAGAAAGTAACTTTGGCAATTTTTAGAAAAAAACAAACACCCAATACATTTTTAGGTGCGAGTTCCATAGGCCTGCCTAGCAAGCCACGCAAACAGGAACGACATATCATTGCCCTGTCTGCGTGACACTTGTCAGGCAGGCAGTCATGTAAATGTCTGGAACGCGAAAAGTGCTAATTTATCATATACTCTTAAAAAGCAAACAACTTAGAAATTATGAAATTACCAATTATAGATTTACACTGCGATTTATTGAGTTATCTCAGTAACGTGAAAGAATCCTCAATGTTTAATAAAGTGGACATCGGCGCAGCAGTACCACATCTCAAAAATGGAAATGTAAAATTACAGGTTTGCGCAATCTATACCGCCACCGAAACCCGAAGCGCGTTGAATGGATTTTTGCAAGCGATGAAGTTTGAACAACTTTCCAAAGGAGATTATTTTTCTTCTGTGGCAACCGTAGATGAGGCGGAGCAGGTCTTCGAAGAACCCGGAACTGGTATTGTTGTCGCTATTGAAAACGCTTCTGCTTTTGGAGAGGAAGACATGTCGCTGGAAGATTGTTTTACGCAATTGGAGCGGATCATAGATCGAGTGCGCAAATTGTTGTACATTAGCTTCACACATCACTACGAAAACCGTTGGGGTGGTGGCAATTACAGCGATAATGTCGGTCTAAAACCGGATGGAGAAGCCTTGTTGGAATATCTGTCTGGCAAACACATTGCGGTTGATCTTGCCCATAGTAGCGATGCCCTTGCTACGGATATTTTTAATTATATTGATAAAAAAAATCTAGCGATTCCGATTATAGCGAGCCATTCTAACTTTAGAAAAGTATGGGAACATGTTCGGAATTTGCCGGATGAATTTGCGCAAGAAATTGTCCGTCGGGATGGTTTGATCGGCATCAATTTCCTGCGGGCATATTGTCATGATACGAAGCCAGAATACATATTCGAGCATTTTATCTATGGTATCCAAGAGTTGAAGGCAGAAGATCATCTTTGTTTTGGAGCGGATTTTTTCTATGTCAAAAACTTTCCTGACCCAAGTCGGTATCCCTTGTTTTTCAAACCTTTTGAAAATGCGGGACAGTATCCTTTTGTCTTGTCTCAACTAAAGGAAAAGGCATTGACGAATGAGCAGTTAGAGAAAGTTGCTTTTAGGAATGTGCATGGGTTTTTGGAGCGACATTGGGGGTGAAAAAGTGATGCATACTAGGCTATTCCCCCAGGAAAGAGAAAGGTATGCGAAAGGAAAATTATTTTTTCCGTGCAAAGTATTATTCACGAATTAACCTTCGGTAGGTCAATCTGCTCCTTAGGAATCCGCAATCGTACCTTCCGTTCCCG
>JAHDGC010000480.1 GCA_020627865.1 Saprospiraceae bacterium
CCCAATTCCTCATTTACATTGTTCTTGATCTTATCCCGTCCATAAGTCAATTCCTGTTTCAAGGGGGCGGAGATAATTTCAATATACAACTTTCTTTTCCGAACCTTGATGGAGCGCGTATACTTGCTGATGCTTTGTCCCATAAGCTGCGGCCAGATTTCCTGAATCTTAGTCTGATAAAGCTGGTGTTTTAAATCCAACTCATTAATCATCCCTTTCAAAATATCATTAAGCCCCTCTTCATTATTATTTTTCATATTGTGTATTTTTATCTATAAGCATGGATTTATAAATCGAAAAGCAGTCAAGAAAGCGCGAACTAAGCACTGACAACTAATCATTAATTCACCAATCCACTAACCCTCCCATCTTGAATCTCAAACTCCTTATAATCCTCATCAAAACGATCTAAAATTCCTGCCACCCGTTTGCTGTGCGTATCCGTAATGAAAATCTGACCAAATTCCCTTTTCAGCAACAATTCAATCAGGGCTGCGACTCGGCGTTCGTCCAATTTATCAAAAATATCATCAAGAAGTAGGATCGGTACCTTATTTTTTTCTAACCTTAACAATTCATATTGTGCCAGCTTCATCGCGAGGATAAAAGACTTCAGTTGTCCCTGTGAGGCAAATCGCTTAACGGGTTGATTTTCTGTTTTGAAAATAAGGTCATCTTTATGAATGCCACAAGTGCTTCTTTGTAGTATACGGTCTTTTTCTTTGGCTTGTTCCAACAAATCTTCCAGCGAATGCTCCAGCAACTGGGAACGAAAAGCAAGGGAAACCGTTTCCTGCCCACCAGAAATGGCTGTATACAAATCCAGAAAAACCGGGTTGAGTTTTTCAATCAATGCTTTTCTTTTGTCAAAAATCAAATGTGCAGGGGCGAGCATCTGTTTGTTATAAGATTGCATCAATGCTTCATTATACGAACCCTGTCCGCTTTTGCCAAACGATTTCAAGGCCGCATTCCTTTGCCGGAGAATTTTATTGTAAAAAAGTAAGGCTTTGAGGTAATTGTTATCCAACTGACTCAAGGTGTTGTCCAGAAACCGCCTCCGCATTTCGCTACCCTCCGTTGCCAGTTGGGTATCATCTGGTGTGATTACAATGATAGGGTACCGGCCAATATGTTCTGCTAGTGTCTTGGCGGCAACTCCATTTCGTTCAAAAACTTTCTGGTTGCTTGGGATAACTTTGGCCACTAACTTTTCCGTCATATCGGTTTGAAAAATGCCTTCTAACCGGAAAAAAGATGCTCCTTGCATGACGATATGGTTGTCCCGAACACTCAGGCAACTCTTACTCATGCATAAATAATAAATTGCATCTAGCAGATTGGTTTTTCCCATGCCATTGAGTCCTGTAAAACAGTTCAGCTTAGGGGATAGTTCTACTTGCTCGGCAGCATAGTTTTTAAAATTAGTTAATTTTAATTTTAGTAATTGCACCCGGTTTGAATTTACCGCAAAAGTAACAATCCTGTGTTTATCCGTGCTATCTGTGGAGAATTATTTTTTATGCAATTGTCTTACATCGCATATCCATAGGCTTTGAATTCTTGATTTTAAAGCCTATCTTTAAGCAGAAATTTTAATTTTTTTTGCGAAAATTTCGCTAATCAAATCATCATTAATGACACAAGTAATTAGGAAAAAGCGGGGAAAAAGTGCAGCCGGAAGTTATGACAAAGGAACTTGGCTCAATTGGTATGAAACCATGTTGCTTATTCGCCGCTTCGAGGAGCAGACTCTTAAAATGTATGGCCAGCAAAAAATACGCGGGTTTTGTCATGTTTATATAGGGCAAGAAGCCATTGGGGCTGGCCTTAAGACTGCCATTCGTCCAGAGGATCCTTTGGTAACGGCTTATCGCTTGCATGGTATCGCGCTAGCCAGGGGGTTAACGCCCAGATCATGTATGGCCGAATTGTTTGGGAAAGCAACAGGCTGCGTAAATGGGAAAGGTGGTTCTATGCATTTCTTTTCTAAAAACCATCGTTTCTTTGGTGGGAATGGTATCGTTGGGGCACAAATCCCCATTGGAGCAGGAATTGCCCTTGCGGAAAAATACAAAGGAACGGACAACCTTTGCGTAACCATGTTTGGTGATGGTGCGGCAAGGCAAGGGGCTTTGTATGAGTCTTTCAATATGGCAATGACTTGGAAGTTACCGGTTTTGTTTATTTGTGAGAATAATCAATATGCTATGGGAACTTCTGTTGAGCGAACGAGTAATGTTCACGATCTGTATAAAATCGGTGCTGCTTTTGATATGCCTTCTGAGCCAGTAGATGCTATGGATCCGGTTGCTGTTCATGAAGCCTTGCTCAAAGCGGCGGAACATATCCGCGCTGGTAATGGCCCGTATTATCTGGAAATGAAAACCTATCGCTATAAGGGACATTCCGTTTCTGATCCGGCCAAGTATCGGACTAAAGAAGAGTTGAACGATTATAAAAGTATGGATCCGGTGAAAGTTACGGAGAAAAGAATTGTGGAAGGAGGTATTGCCACAGCCGAAGAAATTAAGGCGATCAAAGATAAGATTAAAGAAGTCGTTCTTGATGCGGTTGACTTTGCGGAAAAGTCTCCTTATCCAGATGCTTCCGAACTTTTTACAGATAATTATATGCAGGAGGATTATCCTTATATTAAGGATTGATGTCTCTAAATAGCTTTGGATGTCTTCGAAGCAAGCAGCTAAATTCTCCACACATAAGAGGAGAATTTAGCTGCTTGTTCTCAAGCGTTTGTGGTTACTCTTTGGCTAGAGCTAGCATTAACTACGGGTTGTGGTACTTTCCATTTGCCAAACTCTCCAAAGTCAACGCCTTCAGGATAAACCACCTTGAGTTTATGCTGAACACAAGCATCAATGATTGATTTTCTTACCTTGAAATCGGTGTTCCAAAATCCTTTCTGAGGAATTTTAAAGCCGACATACATTTGCATGTAGTGGGATTCATGATTGGTAATCCAATAGAAGGGTTCTTTTGACCGATCGACTTCCGGTATTTTGAAGGCTGCTTCTTTCACGATTTGCATGACTTTATCTAAATCTTCTTCAAAAGGAATCGCCAGTTTGATGGAGATGCCCCGAGTTGGAGTGTCAGACATATTTTGAATGGTACCACTCATCACGACACTGTTAGGAATGATGGTATCCGTGTTGTCAAAATTTGTAAAAACCGTATGAAAAATTTGGATTTCTTTTACAAAAGCCCAAAGTCCCTGTACCTTGACCTCATCGCCTACCTTAAAAGGACGCATCATTAAAATCAGCACACCGGATGCAAAATTGCTGAGGTTGCCCTGTAAGGCTAAACCTATTGCAAATCCCATTGCCGCAATAATACCGACAAAAGAGGTGGTTGCGACTCCGATAATATCTGCGATACTGATAATCAATAAAACTTTGAGTCCAATATTGATTACAGAGTAAGTAAAAGAGCGAATATCAGCACTCAGGCCCGATGAATCTAAGCGCTTCATTGCTGCTTGGGTGATTCGGTTTATAATCCACCAACCTATGGATAAAACCAAAACAGCCAGTACAACCTTGGGGATATATTCGATGGTCAATCGAATGATTTGATCCGTGTAAGCAGTAAATTCTTCCATAATAAAATTTTTAGGGTAGTTAATAATAGAATAATAGATTGTTTTAAAGTGCTGAAAAGCGTTAGAGTGGTTTAAAATTTATTTGAGTTGGAAGGGACAATGAAACGGTTTCAAGGATATTATTTTATCTTGAAAAAGAGCGTGTGTAAAGAATGTATATGGTGTTATAAAGTATGCCCAACAATACACTGATGTTAGACTCAAAATGAATCCATTTGGTCATATAGTATATATATTGAGGTGAATTCAAGCTGCTGATTTTATACATAACTTGAAAAAGTCCTTAATAAAGATTGATCAAATGAAATGATATGGAACCCGTCGTTAATCTCTTTGTTTTACAAACATAATATTTTTTTTGTTAATGGGGAGAGATCGCGTAATATTTTTGTTGAAATTTTAAATATAAGGGACATATATACAAGAATAACTAACCGATTTATCAGAATTAAGTACCGGACAATTAAGCATGTTATTGATTTGTATAAAAAACGTAGAGCCGCAATGCATTGTGGCTCTACGTTTTTTATAGGGCATAATATTTAGCCCTGAGCGATACCACGTATCCTTGGGTCGTGGTAGTTCATTAAGTACCTTGTACTAATCTTTGGTTATCATCAGCGGAACGCTCCGATTTCCAAGTACCAAACGCTCCATAACCCACGCCTTCAGGGTAAACGACCTTGAGTTTGTGTTTTACACAAGCATCAATAATTGATTTCCTTACCTTAAAGTCTGTAGTCCAAAACCCTTCCTGGGGAATTTTAAAACCAACATACATTTGCATGTTATGGGGTTCATGGTTGGTAATCCAAAAGAAGGGTTCCTTAGACTTGTCCACTTCCGGTATTTTGTAAGCGGCCTCTTTAACGATGTACATAACCTTGTCTAAGTCTTCTTCGAAGGGAATCGCAAGTTTAATCGAAATTCCCCGGGTTGATGTTTGAGACATATTCTGAATAGTGCCATTCATCACAACACTATTCGGGATAATGGTCTCTGTATTGTCAAAATTTGCGAAGACCGTATGGAAAATCTGGATTTCTTTTACGAAGGCCCATATACCCTGCAGCTTGACTTCATCCCCAACTTTAAAAGGGCGCATAATCAAAATCAGCACACCTGATGCAAAATTACTCAGGTTGCCCTGCAGGGCTAAACCAATAGCAAACCCCATTGCTGCGATAATGCCAACAAAAGAGGTGGTGGCTATCCCGACAATGTCCGCAATGCTAATAATCAATAAAACCTTTAGGCCAATATTGATAACAGAATAAGAGAAAGAACGAATGTCTGCACTCAATCTTGATGAGTCTAGCCCTTTCATTGCTATACGGGTAATTCGATTGATCAGCCACCAGCCTATGGAAAAAACGACAATGGCAAGCATGATTTTCGGAACATACTCAATGGTCAGTCGGATGATCTGATCCATGTAAGTTGAGATTTCTTTCATAATGAGATTTTTTGGGATGTTAAAGAAAAATAGTAGGGGGAGTTACTTTGGATCGTAACAATTATTAAGGCGTGATAAGGAAAGGGTGAGTTGCTTGCATCAATACCGGAAATTACAAATCTACTTATCAAAAGGTAGGCCAGCTTGGAAAGAACAATGTCTGTTATTGGCGAAAATTTTCAGCGGATCATAAGAGCATCGTACATTAAAAGCCATAAACAGAAAAGTGAAAAAAGATCGTGTAAGGCTTTTGTTGAATCATGAGTAGCGAATGTGCCGGAGTTTCTAGTGAGAGAATATTGCCAATGCTAAATAGCGACAAAAGAATCAAATGATAAAAAATTATTTTATTTTCTTCCGGAAAGCAGCATTTTACAGGGAAAATTTCTATTTTTGCGAGAATTTGAAAACGACACCTGCATTGATTCCCGAAATCACAGGTAGATTATTTGTTTTCAGTTTTTTTCAAAAATAAAATTCTAATAAGAGCATCCAATGGCTAGACGGAAAAATACAAATAGAACAAGATCAAGTCGCGAGCAGCAAACTGACGACACCTTAGTAGATATTGTAGAAGTTAAGGAAGGCGCACAAAGTTATCTTGATGAAAATCAAAGTAAAATCTTCGGTATCCTGACTTTGTTGGTTTTATGCATCGGTGGTTATATGGCTTACCAGACCCTTTATAAAGAACCCAAGCAAAAAGAAGCGGTAGAGCAAATGTATCAAGCGCAAATACAGTTTGAGCAAGATTCTTTTGCCTTAGCTTTGAAGAATCCCGGTGCGGGATATGGTGGATTTCTTGACATCATCGACAATTATAGCGGTACAAAAGCGGCTAATCTAGCGAATTACTATGCTGGAGTTTCCTATCTAAATTTGGGAGAGTTTGATAAGGCGATCGAATACCTTAATAGTTATTCTCCGTCAGGAGATATCACCCCTATCATGAAATATGGTGCGATGGGAGATGCATATAGTGAGAAAGGTAATATGGATGAGG
>JAHDGC010000481.1 GCA_020627865.1 Saprospiraceae bacterium
TAAGTATCCAACAAAGTATCATCTAGTGAGGCAATACCGGATTCCAATGTCCACCATTCTTTATTCGGATTTGCTTCTAACTCCTGTTTGAATGCTTCAATGGCGGCAGTATCCTTCAACTTTTCCGACAAGTCTAATCTGAAAATCGGGTAGGAATACGATTTTATATGTTGGTATAAATTCTCGCTTGGTAAAGGAACCGAAACGACCACCGTTTTGATCTGGTTGACAAAAGGAATGTTCCGCACGTATTCATTATCTCGGACAATATGAATTTTTCCATCCCTAGTGTACACACTGTCAAATGCTTTTGAAAATAATACCGTACTAATGATTTTTGCCTTCCCGTTGATTTTGTCTTTTTGTGGATTGATGTCTTTGATGAAAGGGCTGTTTTCAAAGTCGGCCAACTGGAAATTTTTATCCAGTGGAATCTGTATCCGGAACTCAATGGGAATGCCCTTGGTCTGTTCAAGCCCGTCGATGAGTTCATCAATTTTTTTGTCAACATAATACTGCCCGAAATAAACAATCAACTCTCTGGCACGATCTCCTACGCTGTCCGTCGGGCCAGAACCGCCGAAGGTAAGCAGGTCTTCGAGGTTGTGCAGATAAATTTCTTTCTTCAATCTTTTTTGTAGTACCGTGCGTAAATTGTTTTTTATTTTGGCTTTATCCAAAGTGAAGGGTGCTCTGCTCGCTTTAGGTGCCCTTTTGTCTAAGAGCTGTACGTAGCGCAAAAGATTAATTGTACAAGTTCTACCGCATTCAAAATCGGAAAGCCGGATGTCTGCATCTAGGAAACCATAAAATCCAGATAAATTTTTCCCCGCAAGTTCTATGTCTTTAAAACTACCGTCAACAACCTCAATCGGGCCAATAGGAATCAACTTGGTATGCTCATTTTTCCCAGTGAGATCTAGACCCAAATCTAATCCGATATGGAACAGGGCAATCAGCCACTCTTCGAAATGTTTGGCTTGAAGTGGATCATGTCCTTTGCCGAAAAAATCTTTGTACCCCGGAATCGCTTCTATATCCAGATTCTTGTAGGCTTTTATGTTGGGGTAATAATTGGCACTGTTTTTTTGATTTAGCAATCTTTTAATTTCTTGCTTGATGGCAAGGGTAACGCTAGGGATAGTAATCCGCGCTTGTAAGTGTTGCAGGCCAATCGTCACCTTTTCAATCGTTTCCTTAATTTCTTTCCGTATCCCATCTTGTTTTGCGGGGTCTGTGATTTCTTTAACAAGACCTAGCCGGACAGTCGTGGCATAAAACTGGCGCAATTGTTTTTGTATTCCAAACAAGTTGTGCACATCTACAGATTTATCCATCTCAATAACAGAACCTTGATGGCGTAAAATGTTAATCATTGAAGGAACGAAACTCAGCATTTTTTCAATCCCGTTCCTTTCCATGGTTATGCCTTTTTGTTCATTGGTTTTGTATTGTCTGTAATAATCCTTGATTTCATTTTCTGAAGAACCAATGAGTGGATCAACATAAATCAGATACCTTTCGTAGTCTTCGCCCGATGTTCTAATGTCAAAAGAGTCGATAAAAGCACTTAAGCGGAAGGCTTCACTAATGGGTTCGTTGTTAAAAGTACCGCCGTCGATGTAGCTGAAAATATGTTCCTTTTGAGACGTGCCCGTAATGTTGAATTCTTTCTCCCCATATTCAAAAGCATACCGTTTCAGAGGAACTTGTTCGAAAGCTAGCGGGAAGGCTCCGGCGGCCATTGCGGTGGCGGCCACACTCGCCCAAAATTCATTTTTTTCAACATTGCGGAATTCATAGGGAATGCCCGTGACCTTATTTTTCCCAACTCCAAAACTGGTATGGCCACTGACCTGCGATCCTTGGTGAAATTTCAGCCATCGGGCAGGATGCCTCGTTTTGGTTTGGGGCGTAAGTTTTAATTTTTTAAAATTAATATCAAAAACCCGGATGTCCTTATGGCTATACGATGTTGTGCCATCCTGAATAATGTGGGTATACAGTTCTTCCAACTTCTCGGTTTGCTCATCGTCTTTGTTGTAATCCACCTTGGCAAAATGATCCCGCGAAGTAATTTGCTCATGCTCGATTCTGGTCAAGGTATTGGCAAACAAAACCCGCTTGGCCAATAAATTATTTTCGTCATCAAAAGTTGGGACATTGTCAAACAGCAAGGTTTCCTGTGCTAGTTTTTGTAAATGACTCCTGTCGAGAATGCTGCCGAGATGATTTAATTTTTTCTGATGATTTGCAAAGATGCCACTCATCGGCATGACATCGGCCTTATCCACCCAAAGATGTTTTTGAAATTCTTGAACAATTTGTGCGGAGATCAACTGCTCCCGTCGATTTTCATCAAGCTCATCAAAATGATCTCCAAACTCCGTCTTTAGTTTGTTAGCAATGACTTCCAAAAATGTTGCTTCATCATGACAATCCGAGAAAGCAGGCGTACCATACAGTAAGGGTAATTTATCCTGATAATGATAAAACATCCGCAACATGATGGCCAGAGAAACCGCTCCCGCACTAGCCCCGCTGAAAACATCAATTTCTATTTTATCAAAATGACGCCAGTTTCCATTTTTGTCTTTATAGCCTCCATAAACAATCAGTTGTTTAATCGTTTCAGTGAGTGCCGCCCCAGAGAAACTGCCCAGCGATACACCGCCACCCATTGCAAAGCCTATTTTTAGTGTTTTTTTGTTCATTGTTGTGATTATATTGTTTTGCGGAAATTTTTTGTCTCATCAAAGATAGTCAATCATATGGTAATTAAACGTAAAATGATGAAAATTTGATATGTGAGTTGGGTTTAAAGTATAAAAAAACAGACTTGCACATGGGTGCAAGTCTGTTTTGAGCAAAATATATTTGAATATAGTGCCGTAATGCTTACGAGGTTTAGACATTTCTTTAAGTGCAAATGTCGATTCTTATAGAAGGATCAATACCTATTTTTAGGTGGAAATCAATGTATATGGATTAGAGATAGATTTCCTTCCGAATCGTTTCAATAAGGCCAATTCATTTTCTTTATTGATGTTTTCTTTATGAAGAATCTCTTTAACAGCCGGCTGTCCTAAACCCGGAATTCTAATCTGAAAAAAAGGCCATAGCGATTCACTAGTATAGATTTTATCCAACTTTGGAAATCCTGTGATGGGATAATAATTATCTAGTTGTTTGAAATCTTCCGAGTAATAGAACTTCCAAATTCCATCTTTGCATTCTAAATAACCAATTTCAAGATCATCTAATTTTAAAATGAACTTGTTATTTTCTTTTTCTGGCAGATGCAATTTTACATCTTCTCCTTCCTTACGGAACCATTGGATTATTTTTTTAAGCATCGTTGTTAATCATTTTTCTCAATATATTGAATCTGGATGTAATAACATAATTTATGAGGAGATTTCTTTCTCTAATAAAAAATGGATTGAATTCATTGTGGTACATTTTTAATACCAACTTTTCTTTATTGAACGAAATTAATTCCTTTATAGTGTTTTTGTATTCGGGATGGTTTTGCCATAGATGGGCAATAAGTTGAAAATGATTTATTTCTGCGTTGCCTTCAATACTAATCCTAGGGCTGGCCAATTCAATATATTTTTTTATTTTATTTCCACCCTTGAAGTGATTCTCATAGTGTTTTTTTAAGTCTTTATCACTCCAATTCCACATTAAACCTCTGGCAGAATCATATATAGGAGCAAGATATGGAGGTTCGTTATCTTTCATGATAGATCGGATGATTGCCCAGTTATAAAAGTGTCTATCATTATTCCCGACTATTGCGTCAAATACAATGAGCTTAACCAAGTCATTGAGTAGACTGGGGTGATGTTTCGGAAACACGACTTTTATGGCTTCGGAAATGAATTCGAAGCTGAATAACTCCCTTGCTGATTGCTTATCATTCGCTATTTCTTTAGCAAAATCATCATCTTGCAAATATTCTCCACAAATCTCGGCTCCATGAATCATAGATTTATTTTTCTTTAAGAAATATTGACTCATAAACCGGATTTGGGTATTAGCAATGACTAATTTGGCTTCATTCATTTTTAAACCCAATTCTTGCCCTATTCGATTTATCAAATATTCCACGATAGATTCATGGGGATACCATTTTTCGGCTGTCTTGGCAATATATGGTGTCCATGTTTTAGGTTTTGTTTTTAATATCTTTCCTCCACGTTCATAAAAATAAGCCATGATAAATTGCTTTGGAGCATCACCGTCTAAGTCACGATTAAGGACATGATAGTGATTTTCTTTTAGCTGAGAAATTGTTCCAATTCTTTTTATTTTACCAGAACAATTACTAGACTTCTCTATTCTCAATCTTTGTTTAAACCTATTAGGCATTCTCAAAAATTATAATACTGAAAGTGTATTTTTTCAATACGGGTATGATTAACTATAGCATTGGGGAAAATAAAGCACATTGTTATGGACTCGCTAGAGTTTGCCACAGAATTGGATGCAAGCCATGATTAAGATGGTTCCAGAAAAGTTGCTGATTTTTCATTTTACCCCAACCGCCCAATAACCGTAATATTCCCTTTCACCTTCTGCCCGATTTCCACTTGAATATCCGTATCCAATGGCAGGAAAAGATCAACACGAGAACCAAACTTGATAAAACCCATATCCTTGCCCTGCACAACTTCCTGCCCTTCCTGTACATAGCTCACGATCCGCTTAGCAAGTGCACCGGCAATCTGACGGAGTAAAATTTCCTCCTTCCCATTACTGATGACAGTCGTGGTGCGTTCATTTTCTGTAGAAGATTTTGGATGCCATGCAACAAGGTATTTACCCGGATGATATTTGAAATAATTAACCGTTCCGCTAATTGGATTTCTATTAACATGCACATTGGCAGGTGACATAAAAATCGAAACCTGTAATTTCTTTTGGTTAAAATATTCGGTTTCTGTCGCTTCTTCAATGGCGACTATTTTTCCATCTGCGGGCGCATAAATCAAATTGTTATCTGTCACCCGAATTTCCCTTGGTGGATTACGGAAAAATTGTAAAATAATAATTAGGGCAATAAAAGACAGTATGCCAGTAACTATCAAAAGGGATGGAAAAAAGAAGTAGGTCAAAAGATTTACCGCAATGACAAGGATACTTGCCCATAATGTCATCGAGTACCCTTCTTTATGTAGTCTGAAAATCATATGTTTATTTTTTAGTCGGCAAATTTACAAAAAAATCTAATGGCAGCTAAGCATATATCATCTTAACACCAAAAGATAAAATGCCACAAAAGGCAACAAAAAAAGGAAAGCATCAAATCGATCCAGAAAACCACCATGCCCAGGAAGAATGTTGCCAGAATCCTTGATTTTTAAACTTCGTTTCAACATGGATTCTACCAAATCACCCAAGGAGCCAAAAAGCGCCACGATTAGGGCAAAAACGAGCCAATCCATGAGCGTCAAAGTTCCGCTGATATAATGTAACAAGTAAGCAGCCAAAAAGGTTACGACGACGCCACTTAAACTGCCCTCCCAAGTTTTTTTAGGGGAAATTCTCGGGAAAAGTGGTGTTTTTCCAATTTTTGAACCCAATAAATAAGCGCCGGTGTCATTGGCCCAACTAAGCAAAATTAATCCAAAAACGATAAACCCATTATAGGTATTACCATCGCAGTAAGCAACAAAAAATAAACTGGCCAGTGGGAGGCCAATATAGAAAATACCCAATGCTATAACCGCCAAGTCTTGAAAGGGGCGCTCATTTTTTGAAAATAATTCGAACAAAAACAAGGAAGAGAAGGCGACCAAATAGGTGGAAATCAAAGCCAGATAAGGCGGGTGGGAGAGTAGTCCGTTTTTATGTAAGGCGAAAACCAAAAATGGTACGGCTCCGAGTACGGCACCCAATATTTTCCTGATCGGAAATCCCGATTTTTCGGGCATCATCAAACCCATAAATTCCCATAGACATAAGATGGTGACCAATAGGAAAAGGATGCTAAAGGAAATCGCGCCACCGAAGATCCCGGCGACCATTACGATGACAAAAAAAAATGCGGTTGTTGCTCGTGTTGCTAAACTCAT
>JAHDGC010000482.1 GCA_020627865.1 Saprospiraceae bacterium
TCCCCTTGCAATTTCTGTAGGCTTACTCCATGCTCCTTTTTCCAAACGACAAAATTGGAGTACATCTGTAGTATCATTTTCATATTCGATCCAAGATAAGTATAGTTGCCCAGTATCATCAAGGAAGAGGTTGCCTTCTCCACCCATTTTACAGGGTGTTGGTATTTCTGTTATTGCTAATTTAGCAACGGATTGATTTGCTGTTTCCGGAGTGTCGGAGCATCTCAATATGAATAATAGGATAGTACAGCAAAGTAAGTTTTTCATAAAGATTTGTATGACGCAAAATAGATGATATGTTCATTGTTGAACTAAAACGCAAGTTATACAAAAATCTCATCAATACACTTTTGCCGATAAGTGAAAATCTCATCAATCCGAGTCTCGACAAAAATGGCATTGGCGATCCTACCAAAAATGCCGAAAGGAATGGCATAATGCAATTGATCTTTCATTAAAATACCTTGTGGCGTTTCTTCAAAATGATGCTCATGATGCCAAAGGGTGTATGGCCCGAACCGTTGCTCATCTATGAAATATTCCTTATCCTTGATATGGGTAATTTCCGTTGCCCAATTTAAGGGGATGTTAAGAACAGGGCTAACTTTATACCGAATAAGCATGCCTTCATACATCGGACGATCTTTGATATCAGAAATGATTTGGAAGGACATATTCTCCGGCGTCAGTTTATCCAAATTTTCCGGACGGGAGAAATAATGCCATACTTTTTCCAGTGATCCTGGGATGGTTTGTTCCCATTCTTTGTAATATATTTTCATTTTGTAACGATTTTGTCAAATTCCACTTATAGCATAACCGTCCAAAAGTTGTTTTGTTTTGAGATATTGGTTTCATCTCAATTTACTTCCCTCCTATTATTATTCCTAAATTACAATTTGATTATTGTTTCATTCCTTATCGTTGCAAAATCTTTATCCCTAATGAACACAATATAAACACCCTTTTCCAATTCATTTAAACCGATAAGGTTGCTGCCTTTTTTGAGTTGCCCCTTCAATCTTTTTCTCCCCCAAATATCTACTATGATATAGGAGAGTTTGTTATCTCGATGGTATTCGACATTTAAAAAATCTGCTGTTGGATTAGGGAACATATTGATTTCATAATCTGAGTGTATTGAGGTATTGCTCAGCAAATCTTCGCCATCACAGTCTTCGTCGATTCCATTGTTCGCAATTTCTTCGGCTTCAGGATTGATAAGTGGATCTTGGTCGTCGCAATCAACATCAGAATTATATCCATCTTGATCCCCATCAATAATTAAAGCCTCCCCATCACAATCTTCATCGGTTTCATTATTGGCAATTTCATCAGCAGCCGGATTAATTAGGGCATCTTCGTCATCACAATCATCAATGTAATTGAAACCATCCTCATCTACATCAAATATACTGACCATCAAATTTTCTGTCGTATTCGTAATAATAGCAGGATTGTGGTCGAAATAAATAGCCGCTGAATTTTGAATTATCGTCTCTTCCGGAATATTGTCCCTAGCCATGATACTATAGCTAACATAACCTTGGCTAGCTACTGGATTCGTTGTACTATCCGGAAGAAAAATATATTGAAAATCAAAAAGGAGATATTTATTGTCCGTTAGACTGGTCGTCAGCACATGCTCATGGCTACTACCCAAGAGTAAAAATGTTGAAGCATCAAGATTTACATCCAAAGTATCCCGAATCTTTACGTGATAGGCTTCTGCATTCCCTGTATTTTGGAATCGAACCGTATATACCAGTTGCTCTTCAAATTTGGTAAAACCATAGTCTCTTGCAGGTATTACCAGCTTATCATTCGGATCGTAGCTGCAAACCATAGGTGCGGTATATGAAAACGTATCCGAAGTTTGCATATTATTTTCATCAACAAAATCAAGGAAAGAAGAGCATTCCAACAGGCTGCCGATTTCAACTTCATCGACTCCGGGAATTAACAAACTAACATCTTTTTTGACATGTTGCCCAGGGTATAAATCCTGAAAAAACCAGCCAACCGTATTCGGGGCAACCAGTGTATCTGGTGTATCCACAAAACTAGCTTCTAAAATATTGTGATCCATTTCAAACCATAAAATGCCTTCCGAAACGACTGTAGTGCCAGCATTTTTGGCATAAATATCGAATGAGCTGAACTCATTACAACGCAAGGGTGCCGGTGAGAAAAAAGATGTAACTATACTATTGAATTCATTAGGATACAAGCCAAAATAAAGGCTATCACATGTCAGCGGATCATTATTAATACTAAGTTGATAAACGGTATCCACACCGGTCATTGACCAAAGTGGTGTATTACTCTCATTATAAACAACCGTATACTCTCCTTCAGGTAGGAAAATAGTATTGTATGTATTGGCAAATGCTTCTATTCCTATAGGTTCGATTAGGATACTTGAATTGAACAAAAATTGCTCATCTTCATCCTGTATTTCATTTTGATTTTGGTCATAATAGATAGCATAATTTAATTTTGATTGGACATTTGCACAGGCTTCCAACACTTCAAGCTCACTATTACACCCTGGAGCATTATCGTGGAAACTGCTGTAACCTACATCATAAGCTATGGCATTACATATGGGAATTTCCTCACAGATTGCAAGGTTTGGGTTATCAGAAATCTCCAAACTCGTGAGCGCATTAAAGTAGAAGTCGGATAAAGCAGCAATATCCTGAAGCAGCTCATTTTCCCTTACATGTAAATATCGACTCGATTGCCCCCCTGTAATCAGCGCATTGACTTTAAGGCCATCCAGACTTAACAGCGCATCATTATCCTCTATCTTAAGATTTCCTCTAATGGTTCGGATTGCTTCTATCCCAGATAGGCTTTGCAGGGAAGGGTGCCCAATTATTCTAAGCCAGCCGATGGTGTCCAAAAATTGAAAATCGGGCAGTGACGCTAGTTGATTGTTATATAGTATATCAATATTATTTACATGGGTAAGATTATCGAAGGCAGACAATTCTGTAATTAAATCGTTATTTTCAATCTTTAAATTACTATTAATATAAGTAAGATTCTCAAATACAGAAAGATCGCTTAACATATCACAATCAATTATAAAAAGGCTACCTCCGCAATGTGTAAGGTTTTCAAAATAGGAAATGTCGCTCAACATGTCGTTGTTTCTTATTGTTATTCCTCCCCCAACAGTGGTCATCACAGGTAATCCGCTTAAACTGGTTAGTGACGCATTATCCAAAATGCTGATGCCTCCCTCAATGATCGTTAAGTTTTGAAAATCCTCTAGGGTTTGCAGATTATCATTTGAAAAAATGGTTAGGAACTCCAATTCTGTTATTTGCTGTATTGCGGAAAGATCATTTAGTCCACAGTGAGAAAGGTAAAGCCCTCCAGAAATACTAGAAAGATTTTCGAGGCCGGCTAGAGATTCTAAACTGCTGTTATATTTTAATCGAAGATCGCCATCAATTGCATTTAGATTTTGTAATCCATCAAGACTCGTTAATTCATGACCATATTCAATGATTAAATCACCTACAACGCTATCAATATGGCTGAAATTATTAAGCGAAAGCAAATCTCGGCATTTTAATATTAAGTCACCATTAATAACATGATTTATATTTTGAAAAGAGGAGATGTCTGTATGATGCTGTGAATTAATACTTAAACCGCCCCCAAGATGAGACAACTGTTCAAAGCTGTTCAGGTTAGCGGGAGAGGCGGATAAACTAAGCGAACCACCAATATGAAGTAGTTTGTCAAAAATAGGCAATGACGCTAGGGAAAAATTGTCTAAAATAAAATCGCCCCTAACATAAGCAAGGCTATCGAATCCAGCTAGGGTATCAAAAGAATTAGATGCAATGTGTAGGTCATTGTTAATATGGTTAAGTTTTTGGAATGCCAGTAAACTATCTAGTCCATTATTTTGAATAATTAAACTCCCCCAAACACCATCGTCTCCAATTCTTTCTAGATTTTGAAAACCCGTAATAGCATTTAAGTACCAATTTTCTTTAATTTCCAGGCTCCCACCAATTCGTTTCAAATTTTGAAAACCATCAATACTCGTCAATGAAACACCCGAAGAAGGAGCCTCATATTCATAGCCATTCCCATTTACGATATGTAATACGGAGCCAATAATAAAATTTCTGCCGATTTCAGTTAAGGAATCTAAATCGCCAAAGCTTAAAAAAGGGCCTGGCGATGCCCAATCGTATTCAACTGATTTGCCCAATACTTTAAAATCTCGTCCGATATATTTGAGTTCATCCAGTCCTATTGTACTAGTGACTTCGTTGTCCAAAGGGAGTATAAAATCCCTGTTGATGGTATCCAAATTTCCCAGCCCAGTAAGGGAACCCAAAGATTCTTTAAGGATAAGGTCTCGCCCTATGTATTCCAGTCCTTCCAATCCCTCAAGGGTCAATAATCCATCATTTGAAACCATCTCCAGTTTGTGAGAAATCCGTTTGATGTTCCCTAACCCAACCAAACTGCTAAGATTATCATTATCCCTGATTATGAAGTTCCCCTCAATATGCGTAAGCTGACTTAGCCCTAAAAGGTTAGTGATGATCTCACCATTTTCCGTATCCTCTTCAATTGTAATGTCTCCATTAAAGATGGAACAATTTGGAAAATCACTGCTAAAATTGTCTATTTGTTGCTGCGAAGAAATAACAATTGACCCCATATCACAATTCTGGGCATACAAGCAGATTGAGAACATTAATGCAACTAGCCAAGAGAATAGAACCTTCATATTTTTGTTTATTTATTGCTTTTAAAGTGATTACTTAGTAAATATAATAATTTTCAATAAATTCTCCCTTAATACTCCGCAGCTAAAGCATAGCTAAATCAATAAAAAAGGTGGACTACTTTTAGCCCAACCTTTTTCCAAAATCAACACAAGCATAATTTTATTCGTTAGCTATATGATAGCTATATCGTTCGTTTTATTTCTCAGTATACAAGCCGACCTTTCCACCTCACTTTTCAATGATATTGTGAATAAGGTCGGTTGTACCCAAGAGGTTTTGCTAATAAGAGAGGACAGGAAGCTCTTCCTTTTCCGCTCCATTTCTTTTTTTGGAGAGCATCATAAATTCATGAACAACAACTTCCGAGGAGTACCGAGTTACACCTTTATCATCTTTGTAACTACTGTGGGTCAACTTCCCTTGTAGACATATTTCACTACCTTTCGTCAAGTATTTTTCCATGCGCTCCGCAACTCTACCCCAACAAACGAGGTTATGCCACTGGGTATCCACAATTTTTTCTCCTTTGGAGTTTTTATAAATATCGTTTGTGGCAATGGTTACTTTAGCCATTTTTCTTCCACTTTCTAAAGTTTTGATTTCAGGATCTTTGCCTAAGTTTCCTATAAGTTGGACGCTATTTCTTAAGTTCATCATAATATTGAATGTTTTAATGTGAGTTTGATAAAAAAATAAATTGGGATTATTTGCTATGGCTAAGCCTCTGCCATCGGCCTGTTTAACACTTGAAATTCTTCTACACAAATTCGAGTACGTCTTCTCTTTTTTCCGGTTTTATCTTCGTATTTACAATACTCTAGTTTACCAATAATAGCAACCCTGTTCCCAGCTTTCAAGAACTTGCCCATGCGCTCGGCCTGCTTGTTCCACGCCACGATATGGTGCCATTGTGTTGTTTTTACGACCCGCTTGCCTTCCTTATCTTTGAAATAATCATTCGTCGCGAGGTTCATCGTTATCAGTGCGCCACCATTGTCCAGTTTTCTCAATTCAGGATTACGGCCAATATTTCCGATCAGGTGAACGCTGTTACTTGCATTTTTCATTTTAAAAGATTTTAGATTTGAATTAAAAATTGTAACCGTAGACGCCATAAATATTGTTTTTTCTTTTGATGAATAATAGTGCATATTCGTATGCTTTTTCTAAAGTTATTGTGCATGTTAGATAGTTATAAAAACAAGTTTCAAGCACTGTAATATCGTTCTGTAATATCGACAATGCAAAGGTAAGGGCAATGTCAAGTGCTAGTCGCATAATAAACGTTTAGTTGCGT
>JAHDGC010000483.1 GCA_020627865.1 Saprospiraceae bacterium
CAGAGGATATTGCAAAATACTTGGAAGTATCTCTTGAATTGGTAAAAGAAATACAGCAGGAATTGAATTGATGGCTAAAAAAGTTTCTTGAGCAAACAACATCAATTATTTCCTCAAGAAACTCAATTCCACCGCAAACTATAACAATATGAATACTTACTGACACCCATCCGCCACCTTAACCTCCAAAACGGTTGATACCGGCACGAAGAAGCCAGCTTCCAAAAGTACATGATTCGAAGCATCGAAAAGGATACCGGTTCCACTTTCGAGCACGGCATCACTAGTGATGGTTTCTCTGGCCAAGTACTGGTCAGATGGTAATTCAGGCGAAGTGATATAACGATGATCGACACAACCGTAGTCATAAACGCTAATGCCAATATTGAAACGGTATTCCCGTATTAATGTTGTTATAAAAACAGTTCCAGGGATTGGCGCAATACCTTCAACAACACTACCCGCCGCATTCCCATACGCTCCTCCCGTGTACCAAATCTCATCTTCAACTGTAGAACTTGTTGCATAAGGAATTACGGAACCTGTTACCCCTCCTGTTCCATCTGGATTCGCATCCAAGAAACCCATCGCAATGGTTTCTCCTTGCTGCAAGGTTATCGACGCTCCTCCATTTTTAAAATCAAAGGTGTTTGCACCAATATTGTATTCAGCAGCGGTTCTCGTTGTTCCAATTTTCAAGACTGTAAAATCATTGTCTCCATTTACCTTGACGACAAACGGCGTTACGGGATCAGCTTGTTGCCATGCATAAAAATTAAAAGTATTGATACAGACCGTTTGCCGTGTATTGGCTGTATAGCTTTCCGTTTCATTAATGACCATATTGGAAAACCAACCATCAGGGGTTGCATTCGTGTTGGCAAGATTCCCCACACCTAATTCGGCTATATTTTGTTTAGGAATAAAATTTATCCAATTGATATTGCCACCACCATTGAGAAACTCAAGGCGCAGTATTTTGTTATTGCCGCCATCAACGGCAATATTACTGAGGGCAAGCAGCGTCTGAAAGTTCGCCCATCCTCCAGTATTGGGCAAGGCAATAGTTCCAAGTAATTCACCGTCCAAACTTACAGAAAGTCCCTTCGTTGACGGCGCATTACTCGCCATCCTGATTTCCACATCGTAAATCCCTTCCGTTGCGTTGACCGTATACTCCAACCATTCTCCATCGTTGCCATAACCCACTGCATAGCCACCATCTTGCGCCTCAATGTCAACACCTTCATCTGCCCTATAGTTGCCACTTCCATTATTTGTAGGATCATTATCGTGGTACGCAATTCCTTCTCCCCCATTGTCATAATTTTCTAATTCTACCATACCTGGAATTTCTTGTGGTACTCCTGTAAAGTATGGTGACTGTCCCGCCGGAGAAAAACTGACCCAATTGGCATTCGCTCCTCCTCCGATATAAGTTAGGCGAAGCACCTTATCATTTCCGCCTGTAATTGTAATGTTGGGAATTGTAACCGTTTCAAAAGTCCCCCACCCTCCGGTATTCGGCAAATTCACTGTAGTGAGTATCTCATTATCTAATTTAAGCTCTATAGATGTAGCACTACTAATTGTTGCCACTCGTAATGCGATATCATAAGTGCCAGCAGTGGCATCTGTGGTATATTCCAACCATTCTTGTCCTCCGGTATATCCAAGGGTATAACTACCATCACGACTTTCAATATCCACCCATTCATCTGTTCTGTAATTGGTATAACCTCGGTTGGTCGGGTCTTGATCGTGGTAAGAAATTCCTTCTCCCCCGATGTCGTAATCTTCCAGTTCTATCGTTCCGGGAATAGGATGTGGGATACCATTCGGATAAGCAACTTGTGCGGGAGCTGGCACCAGTTCATATACCCTAATCCAATCACAATAGGCCGTATTCCGAGTATCATCCATCAATGCTTCATCAGAAGGGACTTGCTCAAAGTCGTAGGTTGCACTTGATACAATCACGGACATGGTATGGTCAAAAGGTGTTGGAGAAATTTCAGTATTCATATAAACCGTATTGCCTTGCACACCATCTGCATAAAAAGTGACCTCATTGGTGTTATGCCAATAGGCACCATACGTATGAAATTCTTCTGCCACACCAGAACTTAGCGGGCTATTAGTTCCTTCCGAATAAAAAGTATCGTTGTAACCGCCTTCACAGCCGACATGCCTATAATGCGTATTAGAAAGCATATGATCTCCAAACTCAGGATAAGTCTGCGGATCTCCGATGGTTTCTACGACATCCAGTTCCGTTCTGTATTTATCTTCACTACAGCCTCCGGGGATTGGGGTAAAATCACTGACCATCCAAAATGAAGTAGACATGGAAACATTGGAAGACTTAAAACGGGATTCATAGTAGCCATATCCCGCCATTTGAGAAATTGACTTGATGGCACCTGTCCGAATGGTATAATCTCCCATAGGTTCATCCAGCAATCCCAATTGCAACTGCATATATCCGTCGCCAACAGAAATAGATTCGGGCTGGAATAACGATGGTGCCCTACCAGGCCAGCCCGGAATATAGTCGTACCATTTAGTCGCATCCAAACTGTTTCCGTTAAACTCATCGGATACTTCGTCGACCAAAACCCACTTGAAACCTGCTGGTGCTGTTGGTGGTTGTCCCATCAGATGCATTGAAAATAATAAACAAAAAACGAAAGGTAAGATTTGCTTGGTAAACATGATTAGCTGTTGACATTGATTAAAAAATAGGTGTTTCTAATTTGTCAGCTAACATAAATAGCTTTCACCGTACTTTTAAATTAAACAACTACAACAAATGTAACACACTTGATTATTATGAGTAATACAAAAACACACATCAGCATATAAGGTTATGGTAGTGAAGGGTTTGAGATGGGAAAAGATATTTTCTCATTTTCCCATGAAAGCGAATAAACAAAGTACCTTTTCTACATCAGCCTTTATCTTGTTTTACAAAACAGACTAACGTATAAAAGGTACTATCATGTACAATTTATTATAGATGAATGAATTTATTTAACTTGCTCTATTATCCACGTTGTCATTTCTTCTAACACAATTGGTGAGAAGGTCTGCTCAATCGTTTCATATTCGGAAGGTAACCCTGTTTTACATTCTTGGAATAAATGGTTCAAATTCGGATATTCTTTAATTGTAATCTTATCATTCCCCCCTTTTTTCAAAGCCTTTTCAATTGCCGTTAAGTTTTCTTGTGGTGGAACTTGTAAGTCTTTCTCTCCATTGATAGCTAAAACAGAGCAACTTACCTGTTCTAAGGTCGGTACGGGATTATATTTAATAAAGTATTGCATCCAAGGGGTCGACATTTGATCTACGTACATAACAACAAATTTATCTTTTGTCATACCTCCTGGAATTTCAAAATCCGGATCACTTTCAAGTGCTTCATTTACTAGATTCGTTAAATCAGTTTTTAATTTTTGATCATCATTAGATTGAATTATTTTTTCATGAATTTTAATAGACGTTTCTCTTGTTTTCTCTATTTCTTCTTCAGATTCCCCAGAAGCCTTTGCAATCAATTCTTGTTGCAATACTAATATCTCGGCTCCTGATATCCCAGGCCCTGCAAGCAACACCATAAAGTTTACATCTTCTGATTTTGAAGCAACTATTGGTGCGATTAAACCCCCTTCACTATGTCCAATTAAACCAATTTTATTTTTATTAATTTCTTTCCTTGTTTTCAAATAAGCAATTGCACTTTCTACATCTGATGCAAAATCTACAGAAGTTGCCGATTTAAAGTCTCCTTTGGATTGACCAACACCCCTATCGTCATATCTGAGTACACCAATTCCATTTTTAGTCAAATAATCAGCAATTACTAAAAAGGGTTTGTGCCCCAATACTTCTTCGTTTCTGTCTTGTGGCCCACTTCCGGAGATTAGGATTGCGACAGGATAAATGCCATCTTTTTTGGGAAGAGTTAATGTACCTGATAGTGTAATGTTTGCTTCTTTATTTTGAAATTCTAAATCTTCCGAGTAATAAGCATATGGTTGACTAGGTTCTTGCGGTCTTTTGATTTCCTCTTTTATAACTTCTTCTCTTGATAAGTTCATTGGAAATTCTTGCCCCCCTTGCTTAAATATACCGATAATTTCATTTCCTTTTAATTCTCCATTGTATGCAACTCCTATGGTCGCAGCTTCAAATTTTATCTTGGAATCTTCAAAGGTTGTGTGCGTTACTGGAATGCCATATGCCTTCTGGTCTGGACTATCCATTGTTGCGCTAAATACATTATCCACTTCAGCAACATTAAAAACGACCCTTAATTGAGCGCCTTGAACATTTAGAATACCGTTCCATTTTCCGGTTATGTCTTGTGCTATTAATGACAATGATGTAAATGCTGTAATCAGTAAAATTGATAAGATTTTCATATTTTATTTTTAGTTTAAAAAAAATTTCGTTCTAAGACAGGGCGGGCATTATTTATAGCTAAATGTACAACTTTTTTTAAACATTCAGTTGATTAAGGCAATAAAAATAATCGAAAAGTACCGATATACTATCAAAGGAGCTTACAATAGATAGCACATTCACAGACATCAAACAAACAAATCATCCATAGTAAGATTTTGATCAACCACCTCTGCTTTCCATTTGTTATCTACCATGCTAAATGTCGTAATGAAAGTGGTAAAAAGATGTTTTTTCGTCTTACTATGAAACCGGAAGATCGCATGTTTCTGCCGAATGTTTTCTGTTGTTTTTTTATCCAAAATGTAAGCATCTTGCGTGAATTTAACTTCACAAATGTGAATGGCATGATCCATCCTATCAATCAATAAATCAATCTGTGTACCGGATAAGTCCCCGTCAGGTTTCGCAACAAAACTGAATGTTTTAGTGAGGACACCACTGATACCCAACTGCTGTTTTATTTGGAAAATATGTGCAAAGCAGATATTCTCATAAGCATAACCACTCCAAGTTTTAAAGGAAGGCGTGAGGAATAATTGTTCAAAGTCCAGTGATTGGCCGTCTTTATGGGGAGCGATTTGACTTAGATAAAACAAGCTGTATGCATCTGTCAACCTGTAAACGGCTTCCTTCTTTTTCTTCCCTATTCCTGAAAAGGATTTGATAAAATCGGATTGCTGGAGTTCCTTTAGTGTTTTGGAGAAACTTCCACCATTGGCTAATCCAGTGGCCTTAATCAACTCTGTCCGGGTTAACCCTCTTTGTTTTTCTGACAAAGCTTTTACGATACTGGTATGCCTTTGATGCCGATCAAACAAAGCCGGAAATAATCGGTTAAATTCATCATTCAAAAAACCAGCTTCTTCGAAACACAGTGCATTAATATTTTGAATAGCGGATAGTCCTTTGCGAACAAAATCGAGATACATCGGGATGCCCCCCAAGGTCATATATAACAGTAGAATTTGATAACGGGGATAATTGATAAATTTGGCCGCAAGGAATTCTTCCGTTTGTTTCAGTGTGAAAGGATGAAGGTGCAAGATATCTGTAACCCGATTATGAAGTCCACCCTTATCATTGATGACTTTTTCAATCATCCATGACGTAGCGGAACCACAAATCACGACAACAATATGTTGCTTCGAAGCCCAACTGTTCCAGAAAAAACTAAAGCCCGAAATAAAGTCGGAGCGTTTACCAGCCATCCATGGTAATTCATCGAAAAAAACGACGTACTTTTCCTTAAGGTCTAATTTTTCCAACTGTTGCGTCAATAGAAAAAAAGCATCCAGCCAATTTTCAGGTTGTTGTTCCGATGCTGTTGGTAAACCATAAGCATGCATGCTGATCAAAAAGTTTCTTAGTTGCGCTTTTTGATTGTTATCCTGAAGTCCAGTAACTTCTAGCTTGATGCTATCTTCATAGCTTTTCCTTACTAGAAAAGTTTTGCCTACCCTTCTTCGACCAATGAGGGCAATCAACTCCGGCTTATTGGATTGCAAGGCACTTAGAAGTCGCTTTTTCTCTGCTGTTCTGCTAATTAATTTCTGTAGTTGCTTCACTTTATTCCGTTTTATAATTA